>CAYOOQ010000042.1:0-9171 GCA_964405675.1 uncultured Methanosarcinales archaeon
ACATATATACCTGGGAGTAACAAAAAAGCCCTACACCACTTCCCTTTTCATTCTTCTTTTCATTCTTTTTATTCTTTTATTTTAATTCCACAATAACAAAACTAAGATTCTTTTTTAAGAAACAAGAATGCTTGCCACTTATTATATCTAAATAGATATAATATTAAAAACAATTAATTATAATAATATAACTTAATAGTATAAAATAAACAACGCAAAACAATAAAATTTAAATAATAAATCAGTATATAAAAATATAATTTTATACTACATTAATTATAATAATATTGAAAAAGGTATACTAATGTTTGAAAATAAGCTAGAGCAAGAAATAATTGGCCTTTATACAGAGAACCTTGTAAATCTGTTCAGCATAAATGAAATCTCAAAGAAATTAAACAAAAAGTACCCCTACATCAACAAGAAAGTAACTCAGCTGATAAACAGAGGGATACTTAAAAAAATAGTAGTAGGAAGATCTTACCTGTGCTCCCTCAACCTTGAGAACGAAAAAACCATACTTCTTCTAACACTGTGCCAGATAAACAAAAAGCAATCCAACTCAAATACCCTTAAAGAATATATCATAAAAAATAACCTTGAATCTACAATACATTCTGTAGTCAGCTACAACAACAACCTAGTAGTCATAGTAAACAGCCTAAGAGAAAGAAAAACTATTCTCAAGGAATTCCCAAAAGCAATAATAATCCACAAGACAGAATTCATGGATATGCTTCTTGAAACTCCAGAATTATTCAGAGACCATCTGGTCTTATATGGTTATGAAAGATTTTTTGAACTAATATTAGTCATAAAAGAGGAACTAAAAACAAAATATTCACCAATACAATACTGAAAATGACAGGAAGAAAAACAATCAAAAGCAGTAAATTAATGCCTTTACTAATCCTGATCATAATTTCCATAATTTTATTTACTGCAACCCCTGTCATTGGCAACAGCTTAAACATAATTGTGAAAGATGATTTATTAAACAAGCCACTTGGAGATGCATTGATTGAGCTTGACGAGCATAAAAGAAAAACCAACACAGAAGGGCTGGCAGTTTTTGAAAATGTTAAAGAAGGCTCCCATGAGATAATAATAAGCAGACAAGGCTACCAAAACCACAGAGAAACAATAGAAACTGGCGAAACAGAGGAAATCAATATTACCATAAAAAGAACCGAAAATTATCAGAGGACCACAAGCACTATAGATTCAGACAACCTACCAAAAATAAAGATCAACAACCTCGAGAATAATTCTGTAATTGAAAATGAAGACCTTCAAGTAGAATTCTCAATAGAGTCCAAAAGCGACATAAAATCCTGTAATCTTCTTGCAAAAGAGGGGGCTCAACTAGGATATTCCATAAAAGACCGTAAAAAAGAACCTGATACTGGAAAGAACACTTTAACTGCAAAATTGTCCAACGGTGACTTTAAAATAAAAATAATGTGCGAAAACCTATTTGGGATAGCCTACTCTAAATCATACTCAATCATTGGAGAAGGCTTTAAAGAAGCCCCTCTTGTAATTGGAAAAACATCATCCGATAACCAAGAAACCAACAGCCAAGGTAAAAAAGAACAAAGCGAAGAAGATGAAGGAGAAGTAAAAAAATCCCAACTAACAAAAGAAATAGAAGAAATAATAAAAAAACTTGAAAAAACAACTCTCGAAAAGGACTCCCAAGAAATTGAACAAATGATTGAGCTGCTTGACTACAAAAGCAGCATAAAAAAAGCCCTGGATGAATTAAAAAAATTAAGGCAAAGGAGTATTGACATCGAAAAACTAAACATCGCCCAAAAAGATCAAAACTCCCAAAGAAACAAAATCAGGAGCGAATTCAGAAAACTTACAGAAAATACTCCTACAGAGATTAAAATAAAAGAAAACCGGCAATTCATATCCCCATTAAGCCTTGAAGATACTCAAGAAGCGCTTGAAAGGTATATCAGATATAAAAACAATGAAGAAGACGTGAGCAAATACAACAATCTAATAGAAAAAACAAGAAAATACCAGAAAAATGTCTCAATATACTCAAAAATAAGTCATTTAGAAGTAAAAAAGGCTAATGGAAACACAAAAGAATACACCCTGGTAAGTAAAGAAATAAATTCCAGAAGTAATGAAAACGGATTTTACATAGAGATAATTCCTGAAAATCTAGTAAATTCCATGCAAGATATAAGCTTTAATGTGAGGTATGAAACAATTAGTGGGGAATCAGCAATCAAATTTCCACAAGAAAAGGAAGAGCTCTATTATGTTTTTGAAGGAAAAATCGATACCGCTACTCTGGAAAACGCCAAGACAATTTTCCTTCTTGACCCTAACAACCCATCAAATAAAGTAACAGGATTTTTCATATCACAAGCAATATCAAACTCAGGAGGAACCTTTATTTTATCCTTAATAATATTAAGCATACTCACCGCCGGATTAATTACTTTTAGAACAAGTAACTCTATAGAAATACCAAGATTTAGACAGCCCAAAAAAACAAACCAAAAGAAGCAAATAGAAATCACAAAATTATTGCAAGAAGCAATAACACTCATTAAAAACGGCTATGAATCAGAAGCTGCTCAATTGTACCCTACCATCATCAAAGAATACAAGAAGCTAGGGCAAAAAAGCAAAACCCAGCTTTATCCAATGATTTCCTACATCAGCAATATAGCAGAAGTCCAGTATATATCATCATTAATCAACAGCTCCTCCGAGAGAATGCTACAGGGAGAATATAACCAAGAATTAATTGATGAGATAGATGAATGTTACTACAACCTCCATGAAGAATTCATCCCAAAGATTAAAGAAGAATACGATTGGTACAAAAACCTGGTTTACTTAAAGAACCAAAGAAAAGATGAACAAGTGAACCAGATAATTTACAAGAAAAAGAATGAAAACAGAACAGAAGGGATAAATGACGCAGTTTTTGGAAAATAACCACTTTACAATACTGAAGAAGATATTTATATACAAAACAGGAACAAATGATAAAAATGAGGCATTTAATAAAACTAATATGTTTTTTCTTAATACTAGTTATAAATACCTCATTTGTTCTTGGCAGCCAGATTACTGGAGGAGAAATTAATCTAATAAGACCCGACAGTGAATATATCGATAGTGAGTATATACCTGCTGAATATTTATCAACAGAAGACCTCTTATTCTACACATGTATTGAAGAAGAAGATGTACCTGTAAGAAGCAGCGTAATCTGCCACGACGACAATAGCTTCAGGGATATCAACCTCTACCAATGGGAAGGTGATGGAAATTGCTATCTTGGAGGATATGATCTTGACAGGAAAGAATGCGGAGATATGGTCATTGAAACAGAATATGAAAAAGATGATGAAACCGTAAAGATAAGTAAAAGAATAGAAGTTAAGAGATTCTCATCCATTCTTGACCTTGTAACCAGCGAACAATACAGCGACGGTGGATGGAGGAATTCCACAGAAACCGCATCAGGAATCTGGGTTTTAAGTAACTATAGGAAAATATATGGCGACCAGATTAATCTGGCCAATGAATGGCTCAAGCTAAACAGGGAAAATGAAAACAAATGCTGGCCGAAAAACGATTGCTCCATAAGGACCACTGCAAAAATCCTGGCAATACTGACGCTCGCCGAAAACAATGATACATCAAGAATAATGCACGACGGCAACATATACTTGGAAAAAAAACAGAACTACTATGAAAGAGGGGATAGATGGAACCTCACCATAGAGCCATTTGAACACGGAATAACAGATTGCCTCATAACATACGAGAGAAACCATCTCAATGAGAAAGAATTTTCGATTAATCAAAGCGAAAGGCAAAATTACAATCTTGACGTTGCCCCCGGAGAAAATCTCATAGTAATATGTGACCAGAACATTGACGCAAGACTTGAAACAAATAGGGGAGAAGTACCTTTTGTATACGAAGGGGACAATCTTACCTACACACTGCCTCACGCCTGCTGGGCAAAAGACGAAAAATGGGGTAAATGCGACCTCACAACAACCATCTATGCACTACTCACCGACTTAAGCGAAGAAAGAAAAGATGCTGCACTGGAATACGTAGAAACCGCCATAAAAGATTCATCAGGAGAAGGAGAATTCCTTAAAACCAGGGATAACATAAAAGAAACTGCCCTTTATACCTATTTAATAGGAAAAGAAAAAGCCAACTACGAACCAGACAAGTTAATTTCATGGTTAAGGTACAGGCAAAACAATGAAGGAAGCTGGAGCAGGGGAGAATTTGATGACAAAATAAAGACCACTGCATTCTCAATCCTCGGCCTCATGGAAAATGACTTTTCAAGAAACAACGAAGTAATAAGAGATGCTGAAAACTGGGTAAACCGGGAAGAACTAAAATTGTATGAAAACAAGACAGCCGAATATGAAGGTTGGAACTCAACTGAAAATAATGCGTTCGCCTTCACCGTATTAAAAAACAATGCTAGACCAATTCTTAAATTCGAGCCGATGATAATCGTATTGGATGAAACAAACAAAGAAGTTGATGTATTCAACCCCACCACTTTCCCATTGGAATCAATAACATATCATTTTTCTGATAACCTGGAAGACAAAGTGATAATTGAAAACGAAAGGGATGAAATATCTGCTTACTCTTATGTTAAACTACGCATGAACCGGCAAAAAGATGATAAAGAAGACATTTACGGCTACCTAACAATAAAAAATGAAAATATTCCAATTGCCAAAGTACCGGTAATGCTGGTGGACCATCCATCCATTGAATTCGAAAAAAAAGAGAGACAGGTAACCATCTTCGGAACGGGAGGAAGAATCGGCTTTGACATAGAAAAAACAGCTCACAATTTCGATTGCAGGCTGGAATGGCAGGATGATGAAATCTCTTCAAGAGATGAGTTCAGGATAACTGGAAATGAGATTACGTTCGACATCAGTTTCAGTGAAGCAAGAAGAATCGAAACAACTTATCGCGGAAAATTTACCTGTGAAGCTCAGGGTAGATTATTCGAACACGAATTTTCATTCGATGCAAGCAGATATGCAAGCTTCCCTTTCAAAGTGGAACCAGATGAAGTCCACATAAATGAAACGGGGGAAAGGGGTAAATTTACGATAACAAACCTTCTTGAAGAAAGCATCGAGCTTAGTATTGAATTTGAAAGGCTTCCAAATTATTTTGATTTATCCTCAGAAAATATTATACTTGGCCCTAGCGATGAAACCAACATCACAATATTCAACAACGCCCCCCCCGAAGAAAACATATCCCACACGAACACAATAAAAATTGAATCTCATGGTCAACAGGAAACAATAAACTTCCGGGCATTCATAACAGGCGAACCTGAAACAGAACCCAGCCAGATTCTTTTCTGGATTTCCCTCACCACTTTGATTGCTATAATAGGTGGAGGAGGCTATGCAAGCTACCATTACAAAGATAAAATCAAAAGTCTCATGAAAGGTGACAAAAAGGTTGACAAAATAAAAATGAGAATAAAAAAGCTGGAAGAAAAAGAGAAAAAAACAGCAATAAAAAATATGATCCAAATAATGAGAATGCTCGACAAGGAAGAAAAAGATATCAGGAAAAGGCTCCAGGAAGAAGGATTTACAGAAGAAGAAATCAAAAAAGGCTTTGAATCAGAACTTGAAGGAGATGAAGAAGAAGCAGAAGAAGAAGAGAAAAAAGAGCAAGAGAAAAAAACTGAAGAGAAATAAAATTTCATAAAAATATAATGTCACAAAAATACACAATATTAATTATCTGAAAGACTTTTACTCATTTTTTTGTATAAAACCTTAAATAAGTAACGTGATTTCTTAATCCCATGAAATTAGGCATAGCAGACACAATGTTTGCGAGAGCGGACATGCACAAAATTGCAAAAAAAGCCATTGATGACAGTGGTGAATCTGTTAAGACAAAAAGATACACCGTCCCAGGAATAAAAGATTTACCTATCGCCTGCAAAAAACTTCTCAAAGAATGTGACATAGTGATTGCACTTGGTATGCCAGGACCTGAAAAAATCGATAAGCAATGCGCACACGAAGCGTCACTAGGGCTTATCTGGGCTCAACTGCTGGAAGAAAAACACATACTGGAAGTATTTGTACATCTTGATGAAGGGGATGAAAAAACAATTTACGAAGTGACCAAGAATAGGACTTACAAGCACACCCTCAATGCCATAAAACTCATAAAAGATTCACAAAGCCTGAGCAAATCGGCTGGAAAAGGAATAAGACAAGGTTTTGAAAATGAAGGAGCAATCAGATAAATACAAAATAGGAATAGTTGTTTCAGACACCTACAAAGACATAACCTCTGCAATGCTTGCAGTTGCAAAAGAGCACGCAAAATTTCTTGGTGCAGATGTCGTCAGGGTAATAGAAGTTCCGGGAAGCTTTGAAGTTCCCCTTGCAGTAAAAACAATCTTTGAAAAAGAAAATGTGCAAGGAATAGTAACTCTGGGAGCTGTCATTGAAGGGGACACAGACCACGATTCAATCGTAGCGCAAAACGCCGCAAGAAAAATAATGGATCTCTCCCTTGAATACAACAAGCCAGTAGGGCTAGGAATATCAGGACCGAAAATGACAAGGAACGACGCATTAAAAAGGATAGACAAATTCGGAAGAAGCACTGTTGAAGCAGTTATAAAGCAAATCCAAAGGCTTTAAATAGCAACAGGCAAAAAAAGCCAACCAGTTAAAGTAGTAGGTACAGTGTAGAATGAAAATTATCGATTGCCTTTCATCCCTTGAAAAAAATCAAAAAGAAAAAAGGGAAGAAGGGTACATCGTCTACCCTTTGATAAAACACTCCACGACAAAAAAAGAAAAAAACACAAAAGAAAAAAGCAACGAGAACCACAACATACTGATTGAATATATAAGGAACACCTTCAAACTCAACCAAAAACATATTGAAATAATAAAAGTCCACATTCCAAGAGGAGCATCCGTCAGCAAACACAAGCACCCTAGTGCAACAGAAATATTCATCCCGGATAAAATACTCATTCTCAAAATAAACGGCAAAAAAATAACAGCAACACAACCCATAAAAATTCCAAAAAACACAAGCCATTCAATCCAGGGAGAACAAATATTCTATGCAATAAAAGCTTACAATAACATATTTGACAAAACACTGCTTATACAAAATCAGTTGTGAGTTCCAAGTCAACAAATAATCAGTCTTGAGTTTTGAGTTTACAGTTCTGAGGACTCAAGATTGTCAGTCATCCATAAATCTTTAACATCTGATTCTTCACAGCATAATTCTTACAAACCCAGTTCTTATAATGGCAATACATCTCATAACTCAAAACTCACAACTCGAAAATCATAACTCTAAAGAAATGGGCCCGCCCGGATTTGAACCGGGGACCCCCGCCGTGTCGAGGCGATGTCATATGCAGCGCGCCGCACAGAAACGAATTCCTCAAAGGAATTTTAACGCGTAGCCGCTAGACCACGGGCCCTTAAAGCATAAGAAAAATAAATTATTTAAAAATATTTCTAAGAAAAACATAAATTTTAGGATGCTTTATCCATAGCATAACATAAGCTTTCTTTAATCCTGTCCTTAATTATCCTTTCAGCATCATCAACACGTTTCATGTATTCACTGGCATTCCCATTAAAAAAATAGGAAGTAGGTATTTGCATCCTTCCTGCACCATTCCGTCCACCACCAATAGCACCAGGAAAACTCTCAATTATACTCTTATAGTCAAGGCTCCCTTCTTTTTCAGTTCTTATGGCAACATCAACATATTGATTATCAAATCCAAACAAAAATATTGTATCAATCTTATCCTCCTTCAAAAGATCAGTTGCGGCAACGGGTATTGCCCCTCTTGTCCTCTTTGATTTAATCTTGCCAACTGAAGCCATATTTGCCTTATCATAAGCATTCTCTCTTGTAAAATAAGCCCTTCCATAAGCGTCCATCCAATCCTTTTTCCGCTTGAACTTACTAAATGAACTAACAGTATGATAATCAACCTTTGGAGCATAAATTTTAATCATTTCAAGGTCTTGTTCAGTAGCCCCTTCTCTCAAATAATTAGTGTCTATCTGTAAGCCCATATAAAGCAATGGGTAAAGCATCTCCAGCGCATCCTTTTCAAAATACTTCTCTGCCCCATTAATCAAATACTCTGCAAAAATAGTGCTTGCAGCTCCAATTTCCCGACAATCCACAAATTCAGCGTAAGGCACTTTAAAGCATTCGTGATGATCAACTACCGCTAAAAGCTTATCAGAAGGAATATTGCCTTCCCTGGCCCACCTGCTATTGTTGCCATTGTGATCGACATACACAAACTTATCGAAATAGTCAGGTTTTAGCTGTGGCAAATCCCTTAGATTAACATCATAATTGAAATGAAAAATATTGTGCAATGGCCTATTCTTCCTGGCATTATCGTTAATGCCCAGCCGGGTAAAAAAATCCTTATTCTGTTGGTCAACCTCCCCACCAAAAAGAACAGTTGGACAGGTATAACCCATTCCCTTCAACATTTCCTTGAAAAAAACACCTCCAGCCATTGAATCAGGGTCAGGATTATCATGCATTAATACCCCTATCTTTGTACCCTTGTCCAAATCCAAAAGGATTCTTTCCAATTCATTGAATTTGCCCATTTCAATCGTTAAAGTGCTCCTAAATTCTTAATCTAAAAACTAGGCATGACAAACAGGTATTATTTAAATATTTTTGTTACAAAATCAGGTTTTCAAACCAAAGATTTCTTGATTCCAAAAGCACCATAACTACCAGCAACAATTCAAAAATTAATAGTTCAAACAATAATCCACTCAAACCCACGGCCCAGTTCTGATACCCCAACAATAACCCTCATAACTCAAAACGCAAGACTCAAAACTCAGAACTCACAACTCTCTCCTCTTCTCCTCAGAAATATAAAAAGCCTCCGCCGGGAATTGAACCCGGGACCTCGGCCTTTTTGTTATTTAATCAATACCAAGGCCGCGCTATACCGCTAAGCCACGGAGGCTAATACATCAAAAGCAAACATTGTTGATTCTGGGTTAATCAGCAATTTATAAAGATTTCTATAACCTTGATTCAGTAAAAATTAAAGAAGAAAAAAATTAC
>CAYOOQ010000043.1:0-4482 GCA_964405675.1 uncultured Methanosarcinales archaeon
CGTCTAACAAAAATTATTTAAATGTATTTGTGCGGGGAATGGTTATTGACTTAAAAGGGTGATTTAAATAGGTGTTAAGGAAATTAGTGCTGGAAAACTTGAAGTTAAACAGAATAATTGGTTCGTTTTGATTATTTCAATGGTGTTTTTTTTAACTGGAATTTTTATGCTCGTACATAGTGTCATGGGAGGTATTGATTTTTCATCCCCTCAACTTTATTTTGGTCTGGGTTTTTCAATCTTACCCGTTCTGATAGTTGTCTTTTTGTGGAAAAGACTTAGGGCGACTTTTGATAAAGGCCAAAATACTTTTGAGATTATTTCAAAAACTCCTTACAGGGAGCATCGAAGAGATGGCGGGCTTAATGAGGTTTTGGATGTGATTTTTAGTGAGTATATTTTCCGTTCAAGAAACACAGGTAGAAATGGTGGAGGTTATTCAACGAAAGTTAACAGAAAGATACAAGTTAGGTTACAAAATGGTGAGATTCATACCTTACTGGAAAGGCAGCGGGGATACAATCCTTTTTGGCCTAATAGGACCAAAAAGGACGCTGAAAAAGTTGCGAATTTTTTAGGATTGGAGTTGAAAGTTGATACTGCTTCGGAGGCTCTTATGAATGCTGGTCGACAAATCTTTAATCAATTTAATTCAAATCAGCAGCAGACCCAATTCAATCCACAACAAAATATGCAGGGTCAGCCAATGAATAATCAGAATCAGAATCAGAATCAAAACATGCAAAGTCCACAGTTCAACCAGAATCAAGGTATGAATATTGGTTTTGGAACGAATCAAAATAATGGTCGCAATCAATAGACCATTAATTTTTTTATTCTTTTAATTATTTGAGTAGTAATCCTCAAGTATTACTTTGTCTATTTCGTCTGTGTCTTTTGATATATACAATCTTCCGTTCCCCATTTCAACAAGCCTTTTTGCAAATTCTTCCCCTTCTTTATCAAGGTTTATGCCTACAAGGGATATTGTTATATTTTGGGATGCTGCCTGTGAAGCTGCTTTTAGGGAGTCATCTCTTGGTTTTTTGCCTGCTGTTGGAAGGGCGTCTGTTATGATAATCAGGTGTCTTGTAACATTCTCGTCTGGAAAAAGTTCGATTGCTTTTTTTATCGTTTCCGCGATATTGGTTTCCTGGTAGGCTTTTACAGAAACGATATTTTTGAGTAGTTTAGTGAAATCCCTGGTTGGTGCCACTGCCTTTTCAACTTCTTTTCCAAATACTATCAGGCCTACTTTGTCTTTTTCATTTATAGCCTTATAAGCGAGGGCAATTCCTGCTTTTTTGCATTTATCTATTTTATCTCCTTTCATGGAGGCACTTGAGTCAAGAGCGTAGATTATGTTTATTTTTCCCTTTGCCTGCCTTTCATAGGTATTTAAATCATTTGTCTGTATTTCCTGATGCTGTCTTCTTATTGCTGTCTTAAGGCTTTTTCTTATGGAGATGTCTTTGTACCTGTCGCCTTTTTTGTATTTTCTTGTGCTTCCTTTGTCACCGTATACACTTGGCTTTTTATGGAATTTTTCCCCTTGCATTCCTTTTGGCTCCAGATTATCAAGTTCTTCTATGTAGCTTACAAGAGATGCTAATTCTATTCCTGCCTCGTTTATTGAGCTGTCTTTGTTGAGGAGCTTTTTGTCTTTTAATTTTTCTATGTTGTCACTAATCTTTTTCTTCAGGTCCCTTTGGAATTCAGGGATGTGAACATTTTTTTCAACGTAACTATCGTCGTATCCTGATAGGGCTCTTATTAGCTTTTCACCATATATCTGCTTGGAAAGCTTGAAATTCTTGGTCATCTGCTCCATCATCAGGTCAGGGGTGAATGCAGAAATGTTATTGTTTATGGCCTCGTTTAATAGTTTACCTTGCTCTATTGTTTCCTGGTCATTTTCCATGACAGAATGCATTAATTTATCATCAAGAGATTGGAATTGAAGTTTTCCTGTCAGTTCTTCAGCTTCCTCGTGCTCTTTGACCTTGGTTTCTTTTGAGGGCATGTCACGGGCCATCACCTTTTTCGCTTTCTTTAGTTGATGAGACCTTTTTGTCGCTATAAGATTCAAATTCTTCGTTTATAAATTCGGCAGTATCCTTGAGGTATTTGACGCTTGGCTTGAGCCTTATCCTGTGTGCCAGGACTGAAACTATTGAGTTTTTAACATCCTCAAAAGATACTTCATTTGCATTTCTCAAGTATGCACTTGTTTGTGCCCTCTCGTAAAGTCCAAGTGTTGCCCTTACGCTGGGAACCTTTTCCAGTTTGTCGTTTTCCCTTAAGTTTCTTATGAATCCTACCAGCGGGTCAAGAACTTTTTCCGGGACTGTTAGGATGTCTTTTCCTTTTGCCCTTACTATTTCTTTTTCAATGTCGTCGCTTTCAGGATAACTCATGTAGATAACATCAAATCTGTCCAAAAGAACGTCAGACAGTCTTTCAGTGTTGATGTCTTTTGGGTTCATGGTGGCTATGAGCATGAAATTGGCTTCAAAATCTATGTCGTAACCTGAAACGGTAGCTTTTCTTTCTTCAAGTACCTGAAGAAGTGCATTTTGTAGTTTTTCGGGGCACCTGTTAATCTCATCAAAGAATAGAATCCCATTGTTTGCCTTGAAAATCTTCCCCGGGGAAAATGCTTCCGGTGACATAGGACCATATTTTAAAGCCTTTACAGGGTCTATGTCACCTATAAGGTCTTCTGCTGAGAGGTCGGGACTGCCCTGTACCCTGAAGAATCTTTCCGGACCTTCTATTTCTTTTGTCTTATTTGTCTGGCCAGCAACGCATTTAGGGCAAACTGGCTTATCAGGCAGGCAATTGTACTCACAATCTTTAACTTTTATTTTTGGCAGTATTTTTGCTATGTTTTTTGCCATGGTGGTCTTGCCTATTCCGGGAGGACCGAAAATAGTTATGTGTCTGTCGGCAATTAGTGCAGATTTTGTTTGCGCTTTCGCCTTCTCTTGTCCTAGTATATCTTCAAAATTAGTCTTTTTTAGTGTTTCATTAAGTCCGGATAACATAAGATTTCACAAAAAAAAGAGTCCTTTATAAATCTTTTTGGTTTGGTGGATTATGTTATTGATTTTACTTACCACTTCTGACATTTTTTCCATAAATTTTATAAATATAGAAAGATTACACACCACATATCTGTGGGGGATTTGTGTAGAAGGTTTTTAATCTCACCTCTTTTCCTTTTACACGTACCCAAAACAGGTTTTGAATATTATTGCTGCCGTTAATGGCAGCAATATATTATCATCCAGTTCTAAGCCGCGCACTTTTATTGGGATGCTTTCTATGACCATTGCTGCTGTTACCCCAAGGATTGCACACTGCCAAGGAAGAATATGTAGTATGGCAAGGAAAGGGAGTAAAAAACCTATAAGAAGCCCTTCTATTGTTTTTTTTGGATTGTATGGGATCTTTTTTCCTTTGAAATAATAGCTTACTATGCCGGATATCCCATCACCTAAGGTGAGGACAATTACACTTGCAAAAAATATCTCTTTTTCAGGAAAAAGCAGATAAGTTAATGTTATCCCCGTCATGAATGTTACTGCTCCTATTGCAGGAAGGGTTTTGTGGTCGTCCACAATAGAGACAAGTTGATTTAGTATTTTTATTATTCCGTACCTGGCGTTTAAAAAGATAAATATTGTTGAAAATAGTAAAATTAGTAGTATGGGTAGGTTAAGTTGCTTTATATGTGCAAGAAAAAGTATTAGAAGTCCAAGAGCTATGTGTATTGTTTTTCGTAGCAACTCATTTCTCATACAGATGCCCCAAACAAATTATATTTCTTTTTTATATGGACTATTCCTATGCCTATAGTGAATCCTATAAGTGCACCGGCAACTGCGTCTGATAAGTAATGCATTCCTAAGTATAGCTTGCTGATGACGATGAGGATTGTGAATATTATCCAGAGCCATTTTAGTTTAGGGTAAGCCTTGTTGATTATAGCAATCATTGAAAAGCATATGGCTATATCTGTTCCAGGGAATGAATATTGGCTAAGACCTGTTGTGATGGCTTCAATTGGCCTTTCTCTTGCGACAATTATCTTTAGAAGAAGGGTTATTGTCAGAACCCCCACGAAAGCAACCCAGGAGGGTATTATCCAGTCTTTTTTCCTTTCTTCCCACATGATTATAGATGTTACTATAAGCAAAATAAATGCCAATAAAAGGCCATAGGCAGTCCACTCTAAGATATAGACAAGAATGGGGCTTTGGTTGGCTTCTATATAATTGAAGAAAGAATGGTCTATGAAAAAGCTTACTATTAATAGGAATAATCCTGTTGCATAAAGGATTACGACTTCTTTGTGTTCCCGGATAAGTTCCATTTTCCCCCTGTGCAGTATAATTGAATCTGTACTTTAATAAATTTGCGGTATTTTTAGTGGATTTTGTTGTTAGTTTATTGTTTTTTTATTTTTTGTTTACTTTA
>CAYOOQ010000043.1:4582-9170 GCA_964405675.1 uncultured Methanosarcinales archaeon
CTGTTTTTTTGACTTTTTTTAAAATGGCAGAGTTGTTATATCTTGAGGATTGTTATGTAAAGGAGTTTGAGGCGAAGGTTGAAAGTGTTGTGGATGCAAAGCAAATTGTTCTGGATAAGACTGCTTTTTATCCAAATTCTGGCGGGCAGCCAGGTGATACTGGTAAATTGGTAAGATTGTCCGACGGGCAGGAATTTAATGTTTTGTTTTGCAGGAAGGATGATACTATTTATCACGAGGTTGATTCTGAAGGCTTGATGGCGGGGGATAATGTGAAAGGGGTTATTGATTGGAATAACCGTTATGTTTTGATGAGGATGCATACTGCCGCCCATGTTTTATCCAGGGTTTTGTTTGAAGAGACTGGGGCGACTACTTCTGGTAACCAGTTGGGACTTGATAAATCCAGGATTGATTTTAGGCTTGAAAATTATGATAAGGAAAAAATAAAGGAATGCGTTGATAAGGCAAACGAAATTATTGGAAAAGGAATAAATGTTGAAAAGAGGGTAATGAAAAAGGATGAAGCTTTTGGAATTGAAGGTTTCGGTGCCCCTTCTCCACATCTGGTGCAGGATTCTGAAACACTGCGGGTTGTTGATATAGAGGGTGTTGATGCCCAGCCTTGCGGTGGAACACATGTTAATGATACTTCTGAAATAGGCCGCATTGAATTTGTTAAGGCAGAAAATAAAGGGAAATCAAACAGAAGGGTTTATTATAGGCTGTTATGAGGGTTATTTGTTTTATGCTCTGATGGAAGTTGCGCAGATGAAAGGAAAGTCTGTTGTATAGATATATAGCTATTTTCATTTTAGTTTTATTTAGTTTTATTATTTTTTACTTTTTTGTTGTTTGTCCTATATGCATGTTTTGTTTGAGTTTCAGTTTAAATTTATAGATTATTTCTTTGTTTCAATTGGAAATTTTGTCATTTCAATAAATATAAATAGAAATAATTTATCTAGAGGTGGATGGTATATGAGCCTGCTGAAGATTCTTTTTTATTGAGAAGAAATGTTGCTGAGTATGCTAAGGGCAGGGTTCTTGATATGGGGACTGGCTCTGGTGTGTTGGCGGAGGAAGCTAAGAAGCATGCCGATGAGGTTATTGGTGTTGATATTGATAAGGATTCTGTTGAGTATTGCAGGGGTAATATCCATGGAATTGATTTTTTTGAAAGTGATTTATTTTCAAATGTTGAGGGGAAGTTTGATCTTATAATCTTTAATCCGCCATATCTTCCTGATGATAAGAAATTTTATGATCCTGCATTGCATGGGGGAAAGAAGGGTTATGAGGTTATAAAGAGATTTTTTGAGGATGCTGTTGATTATATGAAGGATGATGGCAAAATTTTGCTTTTGTTTAGCAGTTTCAGCAAAAAAGAGAAGGTTGATGAGATTATTCTTGGGAGATGCCTGGATTATAAAGAGATTGATAGCGAAGGTTTGTTTTTTGAGAAACTTTATGTTTATTTAATTGAAAAATCCAAACTTCTGAAAGAGCTTGAAGATAGGAGTGTGAGTGGTATTAGGTACTTTGCGAAAGGGAAGAGAGGATTTTTGTTTGAAGGGGTTTATGGTGAAAAGAGAGTTGTGGTGAAGAGTAAGAACCCAAGTTCAGAGGCTCTTGGTAAGATTGAGAATGAAGCTGTGATGTTAAAGCGACTGAATCAATATGGAATAGGCCCTCGGCTTATTTTTTCAGGGGAAGATTACATTGTATATTATTTTGTTGAAGGTGTTATGTTTCCCGAATTTATAAAAGCAGGTTCTTTTGAGGATATACAAATTGTTTTGGATAAATTATTTGGGCAGCTGCAAAAACTTGATGAGCTGGGTGTTAATAAGGAGGAGATGCATAAGCCATATAAGCACATATTGGTTAACGAAAAAAATGTCAATGTAGTGTTGATTGATTTTGAAAGAGCGGGGTTTACCCAAAAACCCCATAATATAACTCAGTTCATCAAATATTTGATTTCTAAGCCGGTTTATGAGGTGCTTTGCAGTAAGGGTTTTGGATTTGAGAAGGATAGGCTTGTGAATATGGCGATGGATTACAGGCAGGGAAAAGTCAAGGCTGAGGATATAAGGGATTATGTTAAAAAACAGGTTTGATGAAAATGTCTTGGATTTGATTAAAAGAATTCCGGAGGGTAAGGTAACTACTTATAAAGAAATTGCGAAGGCTCTGGATACAGGTGCTTACAGGGCTGTTGGAAATGCCTTGAATAAAAATCCTTATTGGCCTGATGTTCCATGCCATAGGGTTGTTAAATCGAATGGTGAAGTAGGTGGATTTGCAAGAGGGAGCGATGAGAAGATTAAGTTGCTTGAAAAGGAGGGTGTTGTCATTTGCGGAGGAAAGATTCCTGAATGTTTTATTTTTCGTTTTTAGGTGAGTAAACAAAATTGTATTTTTTGATTTGAATCTGGTTAAATTAATCGTATTTTAAGCAAATTTTAATCTCTTGAGAAATAATCTATTGGTATTGTGATTCCTTCTCTGGGTACTATTATGCTAGTATTTGGGGAAAGATTTGTTGCGTCGTGGATGTGCATATTTACTATGCCACTAAATATATTCCAAGGGATCTCTTTGTCTTTTGCTTGCTCCTCCCATATCCTGTAAAGGGTGTTGCCGGCGCCTAATTTTCTTTCTTCAAAGAGTTCAGTAAATAGCGGTTGCTGGTATATGTTCGTGCCTTCAATAGTTCCGTTTAATGCGTTGTCCCTGAATACTGCAAGAGCGTTCACACTTTGTATATAGTTTCTTGTCTCTGATGGAAGGTATTTAGAAAAATTTTCGTATGATATGTTGGCTTTGTTGAGCGTTTCATGATTTTTTATTCCTACAACCACTCCATTGTTAGTGAACCTGAAAACTTCTTCTGGATTTGTTGCTTTATTGTCAAGTATGTTTGCAAGGGTTCTCATTACGTTCCCATATCCCCAGTTATATACTGCCAGCTCAATTTGTAGTCTTTCATTAAGATCTGGAATTGTGTTGTGGAAACCATATTTTTTATGGTGACGCATTGCAGCTTCAATCCCTTTTATTGGATGATATGATTCGTCGACTGATTCATTGTGTATAAGACCATTTTCTTTTTTTGCCTGTTTCATAAGTTGCCCGTAACCGCTTGCGCCAACGCTTGATTTTGGAATTCTTCCCCCTGTTAAAAGGAAAGGTCCTATTTCTTGAGCTATCAATGCATAATTTTTGCTGTCAATCAGAAGGTCGTCAAATTTGCTCAATTTTGTGAATATTCTTGAGTAGGTGCGCATGTTCCATTCTGAAGAAAGTATATCTTCTTCCAGTTTTTTTTTGACTTTATTTTGGAGTACCGGATCTAAATCTTCTAAAGAGGAATAGTCAATAATGTTCATGGCTTTTTCGATAGTTTCGGGTTGGTATGGGTTTATTTCAATTGTTTTTTGTTGTTCAATAGTTTTTTTGGTTTCACTTGTTTTTGGAGCTTTTTCAATCTGGCGTTCCTTAGCTTCAAATCCCATGAGTATGTCGTCTATAGTGCTATGTTCTGTAAATGGTGGTTTGCCCGTATTTTTTTCTTCTACAGTCCCAATATTTTGCTCATATTGGCTAGAAGGTTTTGAATAGTCTTCTGTATCTTTGAGATATTGTAGTGCAATGTATGTGTTTCCAATGATGGTTGCGCAGATAAGTCCTCCAATTAGTTTTTTTGTGAGTGAGCTTTTTTTGTCTATTTCAGGCTTTTTTCTAACCTTTTGGTTCCCAAGAATTTTCTCTTTATTCTCTTCATGACCTCTTTTTTGACTCATTTTTATACTATCCTTATTTCATTTCATTTGTTTTTATTCACTTGGTTCATCCTTGTTTTTACATTAGCTTAAATGAAAGGATTTTTTGGAAAAATTGAAAACCTGGTAAAGATTTTTATCACTTTTATTGTTTTTCTTTGAGTTTTTATTCTGTAATGATTCTTGCAATGTTTGTGGGTTCCCCGGTTGAATAGTTTGGAAATCTTTCGCAATTACTTTTTTTTGAGGCTCCATATTCTGGTGTTGTTGGTTTTTCCCCGAAGTTTTGTTTGTAGGTTGATATTGCTGTTCCATTGAAGGGAACATTTTCTATTATCTTCATGTTATATTTTCTTTCTCCTGGCCAAGTGATCCCGTAGGTTTGTAGGTTGGGCTCTGTATAGATTATTTTGTTTCCTTCTTGTCGTTCAATTTTTGAATCTACAATTTCGGTGTTCGCTGCAGCGTGTATCATCATTGCTGAAGCAACAAGTGCTGCCAGCCCTGCTCGTATATTTTTTGATGCCATAATAACTACTTAGAAGTAGGTATTATATAAATGTTTTGTTTTTTACCACTTTTCAGGGACGTTCTTTCTAATGTTATGCGAGAATTTTTTCCTTTTTTAGATTTGATTTTTAAATTTTACGGTTTCCAAGTCTATTTTAGGTTGAAGTTTGTTTTGGCAATCTTTAAAAAATATAGGGAATTACTCTTTATGGGGTGATAATATGGATGATTGTATTTTTTGCAAGATTGTGAAGGGAGAAATCCCAAGTGAGAAGATTTATGAGGATGAA
>CAYOOQ010000044.1:0-8852 GCA_964405675.1 uncultured Methanosarcinales archaeon
TTCAGCGCCAAGCGGCAGTTGTAATTTAGCTTGGCTGGGTTTGTTTTCAACAAACTTCCGCCGTCAGCGTAACGCAGCGTCAGGCAACAGACTATTTATTTAGCCTGACTGGGTTTGGAAACATTCCAAACCAACAGTTTGTTTGTAAAGCGTTACTGGGTTGGAAGATTCCTCTTCCAACAGCCACGGAAGTGGGCAGCGCAAAGCAGCAGTTGTAGTTTAGCTTTGCTGGCTTTGCAGACAAATCTGCAAAGTTTCGCTTACGCTCAAGCCCACAGCTCAAAACTCAAAACTCATAACTCGAAACTCACAACTCAAAACTTAAAACTCATAACTCTCTTCTCTTTTCTCCCAAAACATTTATAAATCATTAAACGCAATCCAAACCAATGGAAATAAAAAAGTTCATGGGACTTGCCTTGATAATCTCAGGTCTCCAAATACTCATACTACCAGTCATTGCAGAAGGATCCATTACTGGATTTTCAGTGGCAGCCAATCCAGAAAGCACAGGAATCAACGCAATCATTTCCACAATTCTTATTCTTGTAGGATTTCTCATAATAATCTCAAGCAATCATGGGAAATGAAAGAATTCTTTGATAATTTAAAGCAAAAGAAAACACAAAAGTACAGCAATAAAACCAATATAGGTCCTACTTTCAAGATAATAACAAGATAGAAGAACCTAAAACCGAGATTCATATATAAAACCAAAAAAAAAATTGGAAAAAAGTAGAGACATATCATCTCTTACTTTCGATTTCCTCAAGCATTTCATTCAAGAACTTATCTTTATCATATTCACCTTTGACTTCATTATCCCTCGTTCTGACATTAACAGTTCCTGCTTCCTGTTCTTTTTCACCAATCACGAGAATATAATTTATCTTTTGCAGTTGAGCCTCCCTCACTTTTTTAGGTATTGATTCTGATCGCTTATCAAGCTCAACCCTGATTCCCTTCTTTTTATACTCATCAACAATCTCCTGAGCATATTCATTGAACCTGTCAGCAACAGTTAAAACCCTCACCTGAACAGGACTCAGCCACAAGGGGAATTTACCCTCATAATGCTCAATAAGTATCCCTATGAACCTTTCAAGACTTCCATACAAAACCCTATGGACCATCACAGGCCTGTGAATATTCTGACCATCTTCCCCCATATAACTCAGGCCAAACCTTTCGGGCAAAGACATATCAAGCTGTATGGTTGCACACTGCCATGTCCTCCCCAACGAATCCTTCAAATGGATATCAATCTTTGGGCCATAAAAAGCTCCATCACCTTCATTAATGACATAGCCCTTACCAATCTTTTCAAGAGCGTTCCTCAAGCCTTCAGTAGCCTGCTCCCACTGCTCATCAGTGCCAACTGATTTTTCAGGTCTTGTGGAAAGTTCAAGATGATAATCCAGCCCAAAAATACTATAAAATTTTTCAGCAAGATTCAAAACACTAATTATTTCATCTGTAATATGTTCAGGCGCCATAAATATATGAGCATCATCCTGGTGAAACTGCCTCACCCTAAAAAGCCCGCTCAATACACCCGACAACTCATGCCTATGCACAAGACCTACTTCCGCCATTCGTAGAGGCAACTCCTTATAAGAATGCACCCCTTCCTTGAACATCAGCATAGCTCCCGGACAATTCATTGGCTTTATGGCAAAATCCTGGCCATCAATATTAGTTGTATACATATTTTCCTTATAATTCTGCCAATGACCTGAAGTCTCCCAAAGACTCCTACCCAATATTATAGGTGTTTTTATTTCAACATAGCCTGCTTTTTCGTGCTCTTCTCTCCAGAAGTCAAGCAGCTTATTAAAAATAACACAACCTTTAGGATGCCAGAAAGGCTTTCCGGGAGCTTCATCATACAATGAAAAAAGCTTAAGCTGTTTCCCTATCTTCCTATGATCCCTTTTTTCCGCCTCCTCTAAAAAAGAAAGATACTCTTTCAACTCATCCTTAGTGGGAAACACAACACCATAAATCCTCTGCAACTGCTTATTTTCCTGATTACCTTTCCAATAAGCACCTGCCACCTTAGTAAGCTTAAAACCCTTCAAATACCCTGCATGAGGAACATGAGGACCCCTGCAAAGATCCTCAAAAACATCCAGAGTATAAAAAGAGATATTATCCTCTTCAAGATCCTTAATCAGTTCTTCTTTGTAGGGATTACCTTCAATCTTTCTCAAGGCACTCTTCCTATCAACCGAATCTCTTTCAAAAGGAGCCTTTGATTTCACAATCTTATACATTTCTTTTTCTATTTTTTTCAAATCATCAGGATTGAAAGAGTCTTCATAATCTATATCATAATAAAAGCCATCACTGACAGCCGGACCTATAGCAAATTTAGCATTGGGAAACAATCTTTTAACCGCTGCAGCCATTAGATGGGAAGCGCTATGCCGCATCACCTCTTTTCCTTCATCCTTAGAAAAATCGATTAATTCAACCTCTACATCATCTTTAAATCTATCAGAAATCACAACTGACAAATCCAGCAACACCCCGTTGACCTTCATACAAAATACAGTTCCTTTATTCTCCGGTGAAAAATCATCCAAAATCCTGAAACCATCAACCTTTTCCTTATATTCCCTGCTTTTATCCCCTATAGTAACTTTCATTTCAATAGCCTCTACTGTTATAAACTGAGTGAAATAAGTATAATATAAAAATTTAACCTAACAGAATTTGAAAAGTATGAAATCTAAAACAAGTTAGTTAAACCAAAACTTAAGGATAAATCAACAAATTATAAGAATAATTCAACAAAAAGTAAAAAAACTTAAAAAATAGTTTTAAACAAAATAAAAAGACAATAATCAGCCGACAAGAGTCTCATAAAGCTCACCAGCACAATCTCCTTTTGGCTCACCTTCATGGAAACTATCCAAAATCTCATCAAAAACATAGGACCAGCTTAAGGTATTATTATAATTGCAGGCCATCGTTAGATTGACATAATCACTATTAAAATGATCCCTGACCTCAGTCTCAACTCTGCATAAGCTGCCAACTTCATTAAGAACACCATGCCGCAACTCTCCATCGTCATCAATAGAAGTGAAGTTCGCGGGCTCACATTCATTAAAATAAATTTCAAAACAATCATAATCACTGCAAGAGCCATTAATCAAATCAAAATCATCAAGAGTACCGTTTATATCAGGAGTCATCGCCTCAATTTTTTCCCTCTCATACCGTTCATGTGCCTCAAGGTACTGTCCAGCATCAACATCCGAAACATCATCCTCATCATCAATACTTAAATCATGGGTTTGTTCCAGAGTATCACAAGCAAGTTTCACATAACTATCATGAATCTTTTCACATAAAGAAAACTCATCATTATTTCTTACGAATTCCATATAGCAACTATCAGCAATCCTGTTATTATCGATATATCCACAAACTTCAGAATCATAAAGTTTACCTTTAGCCAACTCATTATAACAATCATCCCTTGATTTTTTATTTTGAATCTCTTCACAGATGCTAATTCCCTTTTGCTTATCATCAGTATTTCTAACCATCTGAAGAATTTCATATTGAGCCATTCCAGTTATGTCAACATCATAATCATAAGTTGAGTCATCATCAGAAGGTTCATCATCTGAAGGACCGTCGTCAGAAGGGTCTTCATCAGAAGAATCGTCGTCGGAAGGATCATCATCTGAAGAATCATCGTCAGAAGGATCGTCATCTGAAGGGTCATCGTCGGAAGGATCAACATCAGAGGGATCCTCATCAGAGGGTTCATCATCTGAGGGATCAACGTCAGAAGGATCGTCGTCAGAGGGATCATCATCTGAAGGATCATCGTCAGAGAAAACAATAAAACCATCTATATCTCTGGATTCATAACCACCATAAGTTACAACACTTCTTAAAACATATTCCCCTTCAGGAAAACTTTCATCTATAATCACTCTGTCATGATAGCCATCAAGATCAGCGGCACTAAGGGAATCACTCCAACTAAAGACTTCTTCGTAAGGCTCAATTGTCTGCAATGTATATTCAACATTCACCTCAAAATTATCACTACCATCAATACTTGTATAAGAATGACTGAATGCCAAATAAGTTCCTTTTTCAAATTTATCATCTCTAACAGATATCTGGTAATTTTCAATTATACCATCATCTTCCCCAAAAACAAAAAAAATTAACACTACACCTAAAGAAAACAAAAAGAGAAAAAAAACAAGAGCTACATAAAGTGCAGCCCTACTCCCTTCATCGCTTAAAGGACCTGCAGAAGATTTCGCCTCCCTAACGGCCCTATCCACAAGACGGGGAGAATAACCATAAGAAATAAGATAATCCTGCACTGACTTTGGATTAAAACCTTTTGAGATCTGGCTTTTTGCAAAATTCAGGACAGTAAAATATTGATTATTCCCTTTTGAGCCATTTGTATTAGCAGAGAAATTAGTATTTCTTTTTCCATTATTACCTGTACTGAAGGGTTGGTTTAAAGACTTACCAGCCTCAAGCAAGGCATAGTCGACAACATTTTTAGGATAATTACTTCTAAGTAAAAACTCTTTAGTCTTCTCAAATGAATACCCCTTTTTATGCTGTTCAATTATATATTGAACAAGCCTTTCGTATGCCAATGTGGAAATTAATGTTGATTACATATTTATTTTTTTTTAATTTTTGAATTCTTTATCTTAATTGTTCTTGACTTCAAAAATGCAGCATTAGGCACAAGAACCCTGTCACCGGATACTGATTTCAATTCCGTTTCAACCAAGCCTACATGAACAACAGTGCCTTTTACACTATCAATCTCAACAACTTCACCTTCTGAAACAATTTTTTTTGCGTGAATAAAAAGTCCTGCTATCACATTCGGAAAAAAATCCTTAATCCCCAAAACAACCGCAACCACAACAAGAATTATTATGCCTCCTGCAAGTATATTTAATATGACCGAACTTAACCCCAATTTTTCAAGAGCCCACATTGCAAAAACAACATAAAAAAAATATGAAATTATAGAGCTTATAAGCTTATCAAGTTTTACACTCATGCCAGTAGCTAATTTGAAGATTTTATTAACTTCAATTTCAGAAAGAAGCTTTAATGCCAGCCTACCCAAAACCTTACCAACAATTAATCCGATTAAAAGAATAACTAAAGCTATTATGATATTACTATAAAAAGGCTCAAGGAATACAGACACCCTCTCAAATGTAGTTGAATTATTCAAGGCTCCCATAGTCAATCAACCGTAAAAAGTACATTATCCCTGTCAACATCAAAAAGACCAATTCTCGCACCAGCATCAAGCCAACCATGAGCATAATTAACAGCGGCAAAAGCATCAACATCTCTGCCATTTTCTTTGAAATAAATCGCGTCACCATAATATCTCTTGGCCATATCAAAAAAATCCTCTGCGGTACTTTTCCAGGAACCTATCTCACCTTCCGAATTAATCTTTACCTTATCAATTGCCCTTGCAGTAACATCAAGATATTTCTCAAGACGCTCTTGTGTAAGTTCCTCCATACTACCCCTGATTTAATATCTATTTTTATATTTTTGCATAATTTTCATACTTTGAATACATTTACACAAATTAAACAATCCCAAAAACACAAACTTAAGAATTTAAGAGAAAATCTTCTAAAAATCTAACAGGCAAAAAATATAAACAACAAAAAAAAGCAAAAGCAAATGGTATCAAAATCAGAGCTTGCAATAGAACTTTCAAAACTTGACGTTTTCAAGGATGCTAATTTCAAGCTGGAACAACATCCTACTGACTCAGAAATAGCTGCACTAGCACTCTGGGAAGCTTACATGAAGGGAGACATAGAAAATAAAACAATTGCAGACTTGGGCTCGGGAACAGGAATCCTGGGAATAGGTGCACTATTATTAGGTGCAAAAAAAGTAATTTTCGTTGAAAAAGATAAAAAAGCCATTGAATATCTTAAAATAAACCTTGAAAAATTAAAAGCAAAAGATTACATCATTATTGAAAAAGATATAAAAGACTTCCACGAGAATACAGACATAATAATACAAAACCCGCCATTTGGCACAAAAGAAAAACATGCAGACAGGGAATTCCTGATAAAAGCATTTGACCTTTCAGAAACCATATACACATTCCACAAAACTTCAACAAGAGGCTTCATAAAAAAAATTTCAACGGATTATGGTTTCAATGTAGCCAACATAACTGATTTCAAATTCCCCCTTAAAAACACCATGAGCCATCACAAATCAAGGATTAAAAGAATTGATGTTTCACTCTTTCTATTAAAAAAATCCAAAAACCAAGCGTAAAACAAAAAAACAAATCCAACCATCAACCCACAGATAAATCAGTTATGAGTTTTGAGTTCACAGAAAATCAGTTATGAGTTTTGAGACAACAGTTCTGAGGACTCAAGATAGTCAGTCATCCCTGAATCTTTAAAATCTGGTTCTTCACAGCACAAATCTTCAAATCCCGGTTCTTAAGATAACAATCAAACTCGTAACTCATAACTCAAAACTCAGAACCCTCAACCGCCATTAATCCATAAATCTTAGACACCTGGTTCTTCACAACACAATTCTTACAAACCCAGTTCTTCAAATCCCAGTTCTTATATAGGCAATACACCTCAAAACTCAAAACTCATAACTCACAACTCACAACTCTTTTCTCACATCCCATTTTAATAATCAAATTTAAATAAAAGCTTTACTTACGCCAGCACTACATGGACATAACAACTATACTCTGGTACATTGTGGTCTTGGTAATAAGTGCAATTCCACTGAACATAGCAGTAAAATTCATGGGTGGAAGGTCTTCATTAATTAAAGTTATAATCGCAAACATAATCATTGCAATCATTAGCTATTTTATAAAGGAAAATATAAACTTCCTGGCAGGCTTCCTATCATTTATCGCCATGCTTTTTGTATACAAATTAATGTTCAGGATGGGCTGGCTAAGGAGCTTCCTGGCCTGGCTTCTCCAATATGTAATAATTGCTATATTCTTCATCATTTTGGCCCTTATAGGAATACTTGCAGTCCCCAGCCTGCTCTTATTCTAAGCTGAAAAAATCAACCAAAATAGGCTCTATATCCGCTAAAAGGTAAAAATTTAGAAAAATTTAAATACTATTGTCACTTCCAAGTAATAAAATGGTTAACAAAATAAAAATCACAACCATAATGGTCATTTTTGTACTATTCGTAGTAGGATGCAATTCAAACCCTGGCCCAGATTTCTCAAACCCTAAAATGCCTGAATCCTACCAAGAAATTACTTATGAAATTCATCAAAAAGACGGCTATGAAATGAAAAGCACAACAATAAAGCATGAAGAAGATTACGATTTATTTGAAGAATGGAAAAAGAGACAAGAAAATCTAGAAAACCAAGCCAAATATGAAATGGTGCGGGCAAGTATGCAGGAAAACAGAGAAATATCAAAAATGGAAAGGAACCTAGAAAAATATTGCAACTCCCTTCAATCAAATTCATGCCTCCAAATGAAAACCCTCGAAGTAAGGGGTGGATGCAAAGAAATAGAAATAAGCTGTGACAGGTTCGATTCAAGGGATATATGCCTTAGGCATGAAGTAAAAATAAAGGGAGAAAGAAAACCAGCCAGTGAATGCTGATAAACTGGAAAACTAAAACTCAACAATATTAACTTACAAAAACAATTACAAATTAAGCATCAAAAAATCAAACCAAGAAAAATCCAAGCCTCAATAATTTTTTATACTCAAACACAAACCTTGTCATAATGTACAAAAAAATACAAGAAGGGATGGCAACCATCCTGGTTCCGGAAGAAAAAAAAGTCAGCAAAAAGCTTCCTGTTTTTTACAACCCGTTAATGAAGCTCAACAGGGACATGACAATCCTCCTTCTAAATTCAGTCCAGCTGGACGACATGCAAATAGCTCTCCCCCTGGCAGGGACAGGAGTAAGAGGAGTAAGACTAGCCCTTGAATTAAAAAAAGGCAAGGCAAGAAGTATAATCATGAATGATATGAGCCCTGAAGCCATAAAAATAATTAAAGAAAATCTAAACTACAATTATATAACAGCAAATATCGAAAACAAAGAGGCAAGCCAGTTTCTTCTTGAATCTAAAGGTTTTGACTACATTGATATTGATCCTTTTGGCAATCCAAATGAATTTTTGGATGCAGCAATAAAAAGGCTTTCAAGATGCGGAATCCTGGCGGTAACAGCAACCGACACTTCAGCGTTATGCGGCACTTACCCTAATGTTTGCAAAAGAAAATACTGGGCAACCCCCATAAGAAGTGAAATAATGCATGAAGCTGGACTAAGAATACTTATAAGAAGGGTTCAATTGATAGGAACACAATACGACAGGGCCCTGACGCCGATATTCAGTTATTCAAAAAATCATTACATGAGAGTATTTTTCAAAAGCAAAAAAAGCAAAAAAGAAGGAACAGAAATTATCAACAAGCATCAATGCTCTAGATTTCAAAACAATGAAGATTTTGGCCCATTTTGGGCAGGACAATTGAATGACTTGGATATAGTAAGAGAAATGACCAGATTATGTGATAATTATAAAAACAAAAAATTCCTCCAAACCATTGCACAAGAAACCGAAAGCAACACTCTGTTTTTCCATGACATCCACAAAACCCTAAAAAAACACAAACTCCAAAAGAATCCAAAAAAAGACACTATAATTGAAGCAATTAAAAAAAAAGGATACAAAGCCACAGGCACACACTTCTCACCAACAGCAATCAAAACAGACATACCTTACGAAGAATTCCTAAAGACAATAACAGAATCCTAAACA
>CAYOOQ010000045.1:0-8753 GCA_964405675.1 uncultured Methanosarcinales archaeon
TAGCTATAGCTCTTTTTCTTATGACTATTATTGGTTTCTTTACTTTTATAGGATTGAGAACTCTGGAGGAGGATATTTCCAGTGAGAAAGATATATTAACCCACAGGATTAAGGATGATGGTATTTTTGGTGATGGCATGCTTAGTCTTGAAGAGGAAGCTCGTCTTGTTAATATGAGTTGTGATGAGATAAAAGATGTTTTTAACACTCAGATGGAGATATGTATCTATTTTAGGGATACTAAAAGGGATATAGTGGTTTTGTCTAACGGAACCCATGAAAAATATGGTGTGGGTTGTGGGGGAATAGTTATAAATGATGTCCAGTGCGGTGATTTTATTGAATAAGGTTTTAAAATGAGAAGAAAGTTGGTTATTGCAGGTCTGAAAAATCAGGACAAGAGGAGGCTGTCAGTTGATGGTCGCTTATTAATTTTGACCATGATTGTAGCTTTATCTATTCTTTTTGTACAGATCGCCCCTTTTGAGTCTAACAATGATAAATTAAAGTATGGTATGTTTGAAAACATCGAGCAGATATTGTCTGATGGAAGTTTGAGTGAAGAAGAGGAGGCTTTTTTGCTTTCATTGAGTTGTAGCGAATTCAAGGAATTTTATGGCACCAATAAATCTGTTTGTCTTTATCTTTTGGATGAGAACAATGAACCTGTTACAAAAGATGGAAACAGGCTTATAATTGGTTGTGAAAGCGATGAAGAAGGTAATCCTTGTACTCCTTGATGGTGGAAAAATGAAAAAAGGATACTTTTTTATAAGCGATGCGCTCATAGCCCTGTTTATTCTAGTTCTGGGTTCGATTGTTGCAATATCTTTTTTTGCTTACCAGAGCGAGCAGGATCAGGTTTCTTTTTTGTCAGCGGGTGTTTTAGATTATATGTATTCAAACAGGATAAGGGATATAAATAGTGACCTAATAGGCCCAAACAGGGAGTTGCATAGGAATGAAAATGTTACTGATCTTGATAATTCTTTTATAATCCAGTTGGGGGAATTTTATTATCGTGGTGAAGAAAAAGATTGTGATTTTTGCAAGGATTTGATAAGGGATTCTTTAAAAGATGTTTCAGGGGATTTTATTTCAGAGCATTATAATTTTGCATTTTATATTGAAGGTGAATTGATGTATAATTCTACGAGAATACCTTATGATGAATCTGAGGTACTTATTCCTGCCAAGACCATTATTCACGGAGTTTATCAGGATACTGAGATATGGGGTCCTTACACTGCGGAGGTGTGGGCATGGCGAGGTTGAACTGTATGGATATGAACAAGAAAGGATTATTTTTTACTTTTATAGCTATAAGTATACTTACATTGATGTTTCTTAGTATTATGGGTGGATATTCTGTAAGGAATTATCATGGTGAAGTTGTTAAAGCCCAGTACGATGTTTTGGATAGTCATAATAGTAATCTCAAGAGCTATGCCAGGAATCTTTTGTTTGTGCAGTCAAAGAAGGCTTTTACTGATCTTTTGAGTTATACCGAATCTTCTGGCCCTATTGATAATGTTACACTTCGTTTTGAAGAGCTTGTTATGAATGCTACTTTATTTGATTCGTCAGTTAATGCTCCTTCTATGGATAACAGGGGTTTTAGAGACTGGACTTTGACAATGGATGAGAAGGCAGAAGAGTTTTTGCTTCTGGAGTCAAATATGGATATTGTTGACCCACGGCCTGTTCAGCATTCTCCTTGGCGAGTAACGATATATGCTGATGTAGTTATTAACACAAGCAAGGGAAACCTCAGTTATGATGCGCGGGAAACGGTTAATATAACCTTATCGATTTTGGGTTGGAATGATCCTCTTTATTATCATAATAATCTTGAAAACATTATTAATATTACCAGTGTTTTTGATTTTGACCAAGTTTCAACTTTTGAGATGCTTGAACAGAGGACATACAGGCACAATCATTATGCGCCTAATTTTTTACAGCGGCTTGAAAACAGCACTTCAAGCTCTAATTGCTGTGGAATTGAATCTCTTGTTCATGCGGGTGAAGATTATTTCAATATAACGTCAATGTATCAATATAATCGCTCTTATGTGGATCATCTCTTCTGGAGTAAAAACAGGTCTTGTGAAGTGGGTGATCAGCCTTTATTTACTTTTAATTATATAAGCAATCAAGAGGAGGCTATTGGCTTTAAGCTTGATAGTGTCTATATGAGTATTTATGGGATGAATGAAACTGATACTGATGAGCAGATTTGTTGATTCAAAGATTAGTACTACTTTACATAAGTGATAAAAATTTAAATATACTGATTTATGGAATAGTTGGAAGATGGACCAAGATATTCTAAAGACAGATGTTGATGATTTTATAGAATTAGTTAGAGAGAAAGAGAAGATTTCTGTGGATGAAGCTGCTAAGACTTTGGGTGTTGATAAAAAGACTGTTGAGTCGTGGGCAGATTTTTTGGTTGAAGAGAAGATTCTTGGAATGGTTTATAAATTTACTACGCCTTATGTGTTTATTGCTGGAGATGATGAAAAGAATTCTGTTGCAGATGATTTTGAGACTAAAGATAGTTTTTTTGAGAAAGCTAAGGCTAAGAAGGTTCCTGAGCATCATATAAAGGTTCTTTGGCTTAAATATCTTGACCAGAATGAAAAAAGGATAAAAGCGGCTTTTATTCAAAGGGCGAAAAACAAAGGATTTTCTGATAAAAAAGTGGAGGAATTGTGGGATAAGTATTATCATGCTTTGAAAGTTGATTAAAATGGACATAGATGAATTCCTGGATAAAGAAACATCCAAATTAGGCAATAAAGCCCAGATAAATGAGAAGCAGGGAAGTGCGGGGGCAGCAAAACAGGATGCTAATATTTTTGAGCATCTAGATATTGTTAAGAATCAATTGAAGCAGAATGATTTTAACTCGGCTCTTAGTGAATTTGATTTTTTGAAATCAAGATATACTGACATGACAAAAAAGCAATTGAGTGAAAACAGGTTCATATATAATGAATTGATAAAGACTAATAATGAGATCATCTCAAGGATTGAGAGCAGTCGTTCGGATTTTATCAAAAAATCTGAGATGGTGAAAAGATATCTGGAAGATGGGAAGGCGAAACTTCATGCAGGGAGACTGAATGAGGCGCATAAAGCTTATGTTCAATTGAATGAGATATTTAAGCAATTACCAGATATTTTCTATGAGGAGAAAAACGAGCTGAAGTACATGGTCATGGGGTTTTCTTCTGAACTATTTCCTAAATTGCAGGAAAAGGGGAAGCTTTTGTTTGAACAAAAGAAAAAAGCACTTCAGAATGAAATTAATATGGCTTATCAGCAAATAAAGTCTAATAGTGGACAGTTGAGTCAAGGTGCTTATAAAAAAATAAATGATTTATTTCTTTCATTGCCCAAAGGTCATATATACGAGAAGTCTTTACTTTACAACGATATACTTAAGCTTTTCAGGACTACTTCATTTATAGGAGAGACAAATGAGGTATTGAAACAGATGAACATGATGTCTAATGCAACTTCTCAGGTGAATCCAAGGGGTGTCGATTCTTCTGGTGAGGGTGGCGGTATGAAAAATGATTTTCCAAATACTTCTGGAGAAACATCTGGAATTCCTAATCAGGCTCCGGGAAATGCTTATAATCGGGTTGGTGAGCAGAGTAATGGGAATGAAATTTTTAAAGATGGTCCAGAAAAGTCAGACTATAATAAAAATGGTAATCTTAGTGATGTAAGGGGTGATTTAAACAGTTCTTTGGGTGAGAAAAAGAATGTGAGAGAACCTGAAAAGAGAGGTATTTTTTCAAAGGTGTTTGGTAAAAAGGATACTACTAGTAACAATGATAATAATGCAGGCAAAAATCCTGCCGAAAGTAAACCTAAGGAGAAAAAAGAGGAAGAAAGACAAAATACTTAGTTTTATTTTTTGAGTTATATTTAGAATGGCAGAAGAGAAAAAAAAGCCTCAAATCAAGGAGAAGGAAGTTTTTGATGAATGGCTTGATTCATACAAACTTAATGTTAACAATACATTAATAGATGTGAATATCTTTTTTAGAGCTACTGATTCTGTTCCGGTGTATGAAGTTAATATCACCAATATGACAAAGACCACAAAGGTTATACTTGAGAAGATAAGGGAGGAGTTCATCTCACAGGTGGGTCTTGGTGCTATTGAATTAAGTGATCAGGGAGGTATAGAGACACTAAAGGAGGAATTCAGGAAAGAGATAATGGTTTTGTTGCTTAGGTATTTCCCAAGTGCAGATGAAAAGACTCATGATATGCTTATGAATTATGTGATTGAGCAAAATCTTGGGCTTGGTTATTTGGAAATTCTTCTGAAGGATACCATGATTGAAGAGATTGTTGTGAATAACTCCAAGGAGCCGGTCTGGATATATCACAGAAAACATGGCTGGATGAGGACGAATATACTTATACCTACTGAAGGAAGGATAAAACATTTTGCAACCATGATTGCAAGGGATGTTTCAAAAGATATTACTAACCTTAATCCTTTGCTGGATGCTCACCTTCTTAGGGGGGATAGGGTTAACGCCACATTTAACCCAATTTCCACCAAGGGAAGTACATTAACAATAAGGAAGTTTTCATCGGTTCCATGGAATATAACCAGAATGATTCTTAATAAGACGGTTGATTTCACTATTGCTGCATTGCTTTGGTTGTGTATTGAGTATGAACTTTCAATAATTATTGCAGGAGGTACCGGTTCAGGTAAGACGTCTATGCTTAATACAGTTGCAGGATTTATCCCTGCGAATCAAAGGATAATTTCAATTGAAGATACTAGAGAGCTGCAATTGCCACCACAGCTTCATTGGGTTCCTATGGCCACTCGTTCCCCTAATCCAGAAGGTATGGGCGGGGTGACTATGCTTGATTTGGTTGTGAATTCATTAAGGATGAGGCCTGATAGAATCATAATGGGAGAGATTAGAAGGAAGGAAGAGGCAGAGGTTCTTTTTGAGGCGATGCATACAGGTCATAGTGTTTATGGGACTTTCCACGCAAATACTGCTTCAGAGGTTATAGGGAGGCTCAGCAATCCTCCAATTGCACTTCCTCAGAAATTGCTTGGTTCTTTAAATGCTATAGTTGTTCAAAACAGGAACAGGCGTGATAATACAAGAAGAATGTTTGAGTTTGCTGAAGTAACTGAAGATGGAGAGATTAATACGGTTTATCAGTTTGATGTTGTGAATAGTGAGACTAAAAAGGTTGGTGAATTTAAGGTGATTAATAAACTACTCCAACTTTATGCAGGCCTAGATGAGAAAGGTTTTGAAGAAGCCATAGAAAAAAGGAGGAAAATAATTGAATGGCTTGTTGATAATAATGTCCAGTCTCTTGAAAGACTGGGACTTACATTTTCAAAATTTTACAGGGGACGCTTAGATGTTGAATAAGCTCTTTTGAATGTGGTGGTTAAAATTGTGGATATAATAAGAGCTACAGCGGGTTTTTTTCCTGATTTACCAGACCAGTTAAAAAAGGCCCATTTGAATGATACTCCTGAAAGTTTTGTTAAAAAGGCCCTTAATGGTGGTTTTTTTATAGGGTTAGGGATTACTTGTTTTTTTTTCTTTGTTTTTAGTGTTGCCGGAATACCTCTTTATGTTTTGCCGGGGATACTTATACTTTCCAGTTTTTTTTCTTTCTTGTTGGTTATAAAATCTCCCATTGCCCAAATAAAGAAAAGGCAGATTGAATTGGACAGGGAGGTTCTTTTTGCCGGGAGATTCTTGCTTGTTAAGCTTTACTCAGGAAAGCCATTATTGATTTCTCTGATTGAAGCCTCAAAGGGCTATGGTGTTGCCGGAAAATATTTTAAAGAAATTGTTGATGATATCAATATGGGTAGCTCAATTGAGCATGCCTTGGAGAAGGCAATGAAATATTCACCTTCCGATAAATTCAAGCGGATCCTTTTTCAGATGAATAATTCTTTAAAGATAGGGGTTGATGTTACTGATAGTCTTTCGAAGAAATTGGATGAGATTGCGAATGAGCAGTTGAACGAGATTAGAAGGTATAGTAAGAAGCTGAACTCCATGAGCCTTTTTTATATGATTGTCGCTATAGTAATTCCGAGTTTGGGTGCTGCGATTTTCATGGTTGTTGGTTCTCTAATCGGGATCTTAAGTACAGAGGATTCAGCCAATATATTGTTTAGGGGAATATGGGTTTTTTTATTCATAATACAGTTTATTTTTGTTACGGTTTTTAAGAACACAAGGAGAGCGGTGAATATTTAATGAAGTTTTTATTTACTCATGAATTCGGAAGGGCATTTATTCCTAAAAAAATTAGGCCTAATCTAAGGAGATATTTGCTAAAAGCCGGAATAACAAGGGTACCTTATTCTTTTTTTGGCACTTCATTTTATGTTTGCATAATAGTGGCTGTTATCTTGTACTTGATTTATGTGCTACCTTATGCCCTTGAGCTTCCTTTTTATTTGTCAGGGTTACTTGCATTTGTTTCTGTTGCTGGTATGACTCTCTTTTTTATAGGTCTTGCAATCATGGTAATGTATTTTACTGTTGATCTAATAATTTATCATAGGACCAGGAAATTGGAGGAGATTCTTCCTTCATTTTTTGAAATACTTTCGGCTAATCTGAAAGGAGGCTTGCCTTTTGATAAGGCATTATGGATGTCAATTAAGCCTGAATTTGGGATATTGTCAAATGAGATAGGCATTGCTGCTAAAAAGGTTATGACTGGGCACGATATAGAAGACGCGTTGATGGAATTTTCTGATAAGTATGATAGCCCCATGTTAAAACGGAGTATGGATCTTATAATAAGTGAGTTGCAGGAAGGGGGCTCAATTGCTGATATTGTTGATAAGGTTGTTGAAAATTTTCAAAAGACCAGGGAATTGAAGGAAGAAATTAGCGCTTCTGTACTTGGTTACGTTATTTTTATTTCTATAGTGGTTATGTTTATAGCACCAGTATTGTTCGCTCTCTCTAAGGGACTATTTGAAATTATAAAAAGTGTAGTGAATGTATTGGCAACCTCTCTTGGTTCAGGTAGTACTCCGCTGGGGCTTAGTATAAGTGAGATTGAATTGGAAACCAGGGTTTTTGATGGTTTTGCAAGGGTTTCGCTGGGTATAATTGCTATATTTGCTTCTTTTATTGTGTCAATCATTGAAAAAGGTAATATTAAGGGTGGCTTAAAATATGTGCCATTGTATTTTATTGTTTCTCAAATGATTTATTGGGTTGCAGCTGCTGCCGCAATAGGGCTTTTTGGTGATCTTGGTCTATAAATATCTATTTTTTATTAATATTGTTTGATAGAAATTACTTGTATTTTTTGTTGCTTAGTTTCATCAATATGCTGTTATATGGCAACTGAATGTAGAACTTTTATGCTTAAGGGCATAGATACTAAGAAATTTGTTTCTTATGATTTACTAATTTTTTGTTGTTATTCCACTATTCTTTTGTACAATTTGTTGTTTATTGTGCGTAGTGGTGTCAATGGAAATAGTATCATTGTTCTTAAAACAGATGAAAAATGGTGGATCAGATAATTAACATGGCGGAAAACTGGAAGAAATGCTGGATTTATTAATCCAGGAATCTTTTCAAGTAAGGGAATGTGTTCAAGGCCTATTTTCCCATAATAAAGCTTGTTGAGATCTCCTCCATCTCTTATGTAATCTTTTAGTGCTATGTAGCCTTTTAAGTAATTTATATCTTTGGTGCATGCTCCAGGCAGGCTGGTATCACTTAATCCCCTTTTAGCTCTTAATGTCAGCCTGAATGCAGTTTCTTTTGAAAAATGCTTCCTTAAATCATTATAAGTATTCCTGAAACCTTGTTCAAGGGATTTTGAAACTGCAAGAACCCTTCCTGCGTAAACCTTAAGTATGTATTTGTTAGAGCAGTTGTTTAGTTCTTCATTGAGGACTGCTAAACCTTCTTCTATCATTAAGTATCCTGGCAATCCTCTTTTAAAGAAAAGATAAGGTTGCATTTCACCGTTTTCTGCTCTTGCGACATGGGTTCCTATTTCGTGGACAATCAATCTTTTAAGGAATTTTTTTGAGAAAGTGGCTCCCTTTTTTATGAAGATTTCTTTTGAGCTTACTTTTACAGCTGCGTTTGCCACCATTTCTTTTTCATTGACACTCCATGGGAATCCATGTTTTAGGAAAGCAATCCTGAATCTTCTTACAACTTGCTTCGAGCTGAATATTGCATTCTCCTTCTCCTGTTCAAAGCCCATAAAATCTCTTGCTATCCTTATTAGCTTTTTATCTGTGTTTCCATAGACTTTTATTGAATATTCAGTGAATAATTGGTTGTTACCTCTGTATTCAAGGAGATACGTTTTGTTGATATAAGTTTTTTTGATGTCCTCCAGTAATCTTCCTACTGTTGTGTCATCAGTCTGGATAGAATTTATCCTTTCCCTTAATTTTCCAAGGTCTTCTCTGTATTCAGTGTATTGGAACTGGGGTTCGTAGGTGTCAGATTCAAAAAATTTCTTCTTTTCCTCGTTGGCATTAATGGGGTTTATGGCGTAAAATGAGATTTTAGAACTAATCCTGTCAAGTTCTTTATCAGCTCTTGCAAGCTTATCTGCCATAAATGGTAAATTCATTTTTTGTTTAGTTTAGATATATATACTAATAGGGTTTTTAGTATATTTAAACTTTTTGAATTGAGATGGTTTAAGATTACTACTTCAGTATTTAT
>CAYOOQ010000046.1:0-8715 GCA_964405675.1 uncultured Methanosarcinales archaeon
GTTATATTGCGAAGAGACAGTTGTGAGTTGTGAGTTATGAGTTTTGAGTTATGAGGTGTATTGCCATTATAAGAACTGGGTTTGGAAGGATTGTGCTTTGAAGAACTGGTTTGTGAAGAGTCTGTGGTGATGATTTATGGATTAATGGTGATTGTTAGTTCTCAGAACTCTTGTCTCAAAACTCAAGACTGATTTATCTGTTGTCTCAAAACTCATAACTGATTATTTTTGGGCTTGAAATGAGATTATAAATTGATTTTTCTTTCTTCCTGACCAGTTCTCTTAAAATAATCATTTATTGCGGCCTTTAAGGCCTGATCACCTAGAACTGAGCAATGTATTTTGTTTTTGGGAAGACTCCCTAGCCTGTCTAAGATATCTTTGGCCTTTATTTTCAGTGCATCGTCCAGTTTCATCCCATCATTTTCTTTTAACATTTCTGAAAGCATAGAGGTGGAGGCTATTGCAGAAGCACAGCCAAAAGTTTTCCACAGGCAATCTTTGATGACATCATTTTCAACCCTTATCCAGAATTTCATCACATCACCACATGCAGGACTGCCAACCGCTCCAACACCATTAGGTTTAAGTTTTTCTATCAGATTATCATCAACAGCAACATTCTTTGGGTTCAAAAAATGCTTTTTCACCATATCACTATAAAACCAGCCTTCATTTTTAGATTCAACATCAACCATTATTATCACCATATACTTGTCCTTTAAACATAATTTCAAAAACCTTCTCAAAAATCATCTAAATCGTAGTTTAGGGGAGAAATTTTTCTTAGCTTATCAACATTAATTTTAACCCTCTCAACAACGTATTCAATATCCTCTTTTGTCGTATGCCTGCCTAAAGAAAATCTTATGGATGAATGACCTATTTCCTTGGGTGAACCTAGTGCAATAATCACATGTGATGGCTCAAGGCTATCTGATGAACAGGCTGAGCCAGTTGAAGCATAGATTCCATCCTCATTTAATAAAAGTAAAAGGGATTCTCCCTCAACACCCAAAAATGATATATTGACATTATTAGGAAGCCTTTTTGTTGCGTGGCCATTTAGAAGAGTATTCTTTATTTTGAGAAGCCTCTCAATCATAAAATCGCGGAGATAAACCAGCCTTTCTGATTCTTCTTTTTTATGGTCACATGTAATCTCAAGAGCCTTTGAAAAACCAACTATATTTGCGACATTTTCAGTTGAAGAACGCAGACCGAACTCTTGTCCTCCACCGTATAGTAAGGGTTCAATTTTTATCCCCTTTTTTTTATATAAAACTCCAACACCCTTTGGACCATATAGCTTAGAGCCGTTAAGTGTCATTAAATCAACACCAAGTCTTTTAACATCTATATCCAGATAATTAGCAGCCTGACAAGCGTCAGTGTGGATAGCAACCCCTCTTTTTTTGCAGATTTCAGAAATTTCACCTATGTTTTGGATAACCCCTATCTCATTGTTTGCATAAATAACTGAAACAAGAATTGTTTCATCATTAATTGCCTCTTTCAATTCATCACTATTTAAAATACCTTTTTCATCTACAGAAATAAAAGTAACTTTGAAACCTTCATCCTTTAACTTTTCAAAGGAATCGGTAACCGCGTGATGTTCTATCTTGGTTGTAATGATGTGTCTCCCTTTGTCCTTGTTTGCTCTAGCAAATCCCAAAATTGCAAGATTGTCTGATTCGGTACCCGAACCTGTAAAAATTATCTCTTGAGGATTACAGTTGAGTATTTCTGAAACCTTTTTGCGTGAATAGTCCATAGCATTTTTAGCTTCAATTCCCTTACTGTGCATAGAGCTTGGATTTGCAAATTTACCTTTTAGAAAAGGCATCATCACATCCAGCACATTTTTATCAATTTTAGTTGTGGCGGCATTATCAAGATAAATATCCTTCATTTTTTCACCCTGCATATTTTGCAATTTTTCTCTACGTGCCTATCAACAATATCCATCAATGGAACTATAGTTTCATCATTTAGGGCATAAACTCTTCTTTTTCCGTCCCTGCTGCATGTCACGAAACTGCAATCGGACAAAACCTTAAGGTTATGACTCACTTTAGATTGCTCCTCTCCTATTTTTTCACAAATCTCAGTAACAGACCTATTTGAGATCTGCAAAGCCTTTATAATCTTAAGCCTGGTTTTATTGGCAAAAACTTCAAAAAATTTATTGTATGATTTGCAAATCATATGAAATAGAAATCATATATAATATTTAAATTTATTGAAAACGATGTGTTAATATCATCAATCACTAATCAATCATTTTAGTCAACAAAAATTTTATAGAAAGCAGAGCTGCTGATTTAGGGGCAGGAAAAGCGAGAGAAGAAGAAGAAGAAGAAGAGAAAAAAAATAAAAGCAAATGAAAAGATAGTTTATTTTCCGGCAAAGGATGTTTCATGAAATTCGTTATGTTATTTTTTTCCCTTGCCTTTTGCCTTGACTTTAGCATTATTATTACTTTTGGATTTTGACATATCCTCTTTATTTTGTTTTTTTGCTTTCATTTTTATTTGCCTCCTGCCCTGGATTTTAAACCCCTGGCCGAAAATTGAAAATAAAAAAATAAAAAATAAAAAAAAAAGAAAAGATGTTTTGGATTTTTATTCCGCAGTTTTCTTTCCACAGTTTTATTCCACAGATTCAAAACCGATACTTGTTTCGCTTACAGTTGTAAGTATAAGCTCTTTTCCAACAAGCTCGTCTTGGTAATCCCTGAAATTCTTAAGGACTGTTGATGCAATCCTTGTATCTTCACCAGCACCACCGGCCACAATCAAGGCAATCTTATCGTTGTGCTCCATCAGCTTCAGGATGGCCATGCCGTCTTCGAAGCCTTCTTCACAGTTTTCGGGATTGCCCATCAAAGCTGCAGTCACCATGTTAGCACATGGACCACCGACAGTTATCATATTCTGCGGGATGTTGGTGGGGGATACGTTGGCAAGCTCAGTGTCGAACTTGTTAACTGTTGAAGGTATCCTGTTAATTTCCCTCACCGTATGGCAGTTGGTTCCTGTTCCGTTTTCAGATACTGTTGCAGCTGAAGGCGCTATATACACTTCACCATAAACATCAGTTGCAGGGTAAAGTATCCTCATCTCCTGGTCATCGTCGGAGTCGTATATTACCCATGTACCTCTGGCGGAGGTGTAGACAAGGTCATCGTCGTTAGTCCTGCTGTATGAGATGGGGGCGGAAAAGTGATCAAGGCCGCCTGAAATATCAAGCTCAAGGTCACCGTTGTTGTCATAAATAAGCGCTGAAACAACAGCCCTGTTGCCATCTGATTTAGAGGCTTCTTTTTCCTCCCAAGTCATGCGCAGTGTCCTGTCACCAGTGGTGTCGTAGGAAAGTTCTTTGAGAACCATCCCATACTCGGTTTCAATGGGCCTGTTGTTACTTCCATCGTGGTTGTCAACAGCGTAGTTGGTGTAAAATGAGATTGCTCCGCCGTTTGTCCCATCGTCAGTAACTTCCATCGTAACGGTTCCCAGGCCTGTTACATAGAATGTGCCAGTGCCAGTCTCTCCACCATCCAGAGTTACCCTATTACCGGTATCTCTCCTGTCGTAAACGGTGTCAGTCACATCAACAGTGTATTCGTTGTTTGTACTGCTCCATCTTATGTCCCTAAGCTCAATTATATGGGCTTCACCTGATGCAGATAAGAGCCATCTTGCCCCTTCACATTCATCAATCATGTCGTGTACGTCATTTTGGTAGGTGAATTCACAAAAGCTCTCCCCATCGCCGGTTGTGGAAGTGAAGTAAATCCTGTCGTCAATGTCTGAGCCATCGCCAAGGAAAACGTTACTTCCTGACCTGGCCAGCTGAAGCTCCACTTCAACACCTCCAGAGTTTGCAAAGGTTATGTCACCTGACCTTGACCGAAGCTTGAATTCTATTTCTTCAAGATCCTGCTGGATTCCTGACGCAACGTACATGAAGTTGCCGAATACCGGGTCCACAAGCTGCCTGTCATTAAGGTCCCCTTCAAATGGCAGGTAAAGAGTGCTATCGGGGGTCCATTGTATGGTAAGCCCTGCCCATTCACCTGCAACCCTGTCTACATCAGTTGCTCTGCTGTGAAGGTAAGCTCTTGATCCTTCTATATCCCTGCCATCCTTGGACACTTCATCACCATGGGTCAAAACCAGCTTTTGGGTTCCAAGGCTGATCTTACAGATGTCAGAGTCAAAGTCAGCCGTCCTTATGGGCCTTACGTCATGAACACCAACAGTCAGTCCACCTGATGTATAAGTGTCTCCCTTATCAAGCCACCTGATTGAGCCATCTATCTCAAGACCGCAGGCGGGCTGAGCTTCATCAGTTATCTGCACCATTCTTACTGTATGCTCAACACCATCATGGGTGTGGGTTATTGTCTGGCCCTGGGTTATCCATTGTACGTTGTCCCCAACAAGCATCTGGAGCTCGTCAATCATGCCATTTCTTGCCTTGGCGTCAGTTATTGTGTAAGGCAAGCCCTGTATTTCAATGGTTGTACCAATGAAGTCGTTTCTAACGTTATTTTCATCAAATTTTACAGGGTTGTCAAATTCCAGCACATACCTGTAGGCAGGAGTCCTGTCTCCCATTACAAGATAATAACCTGCATTTGGTGCATCGTCATCATCCTGTGTAACTGTCAGGAGATTGGTGACACCTCTTGGGAAAGTGCCGGTTGGCTGTTGCAAAAGCTCAATCTTTTGGGTATAATCCTCATCGTTTGAAGTTGCTCCCTGTGTTTCCCTATAGTTTCCATCAGCAAGGATTACCGGAAGGTCAGTATTGTCAAGGGTTGGCTTTATCTCGGCAAGGGTCATCTGCTGGTAAAGCTTTCTTGCGCTGGTTTCAATCTTTACGCCATCTTCTATGACAAAACCTTCATCTCCTTCACAAATGGTTGTTTCTGTGTAGGCTTCCGCCTGGAGACCAAGGGCAATGTTAACCATTCCAATCGTATCGATGGATTTTGAGTTTTCTCCAACAACCAGCAAACCATTGAACTGCCCATTCTCGATGAACATTCCAGGATAGTTGCCAAGATCTGTTGCTGCTGCTCCCAATATTGTTGCTCCCATCAACGTCGCCCCCATACCAAGGGCCGTAATCTGTTTTATCTTTTTTCCAATTTTCTTTTTGATTTCCATTTTTAATTCACACCTCCATGTGAAAACATTTTTATTTTCAGGCTATCAGTGAAGTGCGCCAAAAAACGCATCCACACTGGGATGTAGCTTAAGCCAGAAAGCACATGTGTTTATAAACATAACGTTTGCTTCAAAAGTATTGGAAGCCATGAAACAGTGTAAATGAGGGTTTCAGCCCTTCAAACACATAAGATTTCATGTTTAAACTTCACAGTAACAACATTAAAAAATCACTAAAAAAACACTGAATCGTGCTAATTTTGGCGGTTTGTTTATAAAGCAACAAGCCAAAAGGAAGAAAAGAAGATACAAATTAAATGGATGAAAATGAATCAGGGCTTTTTCGGGATGCATATAAATACTGGAAAAGGAATGCAGGCAAATAAAACCATTAAATTTATATAAAATGATATATAGTATGCATTAACTTTAAGGTAATATTTGGATTAATAAACCGAGGTAATAATAAAATGGATGAATTGATGGCGATTTTTGGTGTTATGTTCGCAGTGATTATGGTAGTGGGTTTGGTTTTAAATATAGCATTGTATGTGTACACATCCTTTGCCTTCATGAGTATAGGAAGGAAAGCAGGGGATGAAATGGCTGGACTTGCATGGATACCAGCATTAGGGCCACTAATCATAGCATTCAGGGCTTCCGGCATGCACTGGTGGCCGTGGCTGCTTTTGATAGGATTTGTGATTCCGTATTTAAACGCTATTATAGCGATTGTATTTGCAGTTTTTGGGTTTATATGGATGTGGAAGCTATTTGAAAAGATAGGCAAGCCGGGATGGTGGCCATTGCTGGCATTGATACCGGTTGTTGGGCAGATTATATTTTTGGTGTTGATTGGAATCGCTGCCTGGGGCAGGGATTAAGCCGGGCTTTTGCCTGGATTTTTTTCTTTTTTTTTATTAAAAATCTCTTTTTCTAACAATTTAATTCGTTTCAAATTTATAATGAATATGCCACATGATGGGAAACCATTAAACGAGTAATTTTTAACCATCGCTGTGCTTATCTGTCTTTGTGTAAGTTACTAATTGAAGATGATAAAAAATGTTGAAATACGAGTTGTATAATAACTTTAAACTAATTCAAAGTGTAAATAACATTTAAATAATCCTCTGCCATTTTAGCAATCACACCAGTAGGAAGAATATGTAAAAAAGTGATAATAATGAAAAATAAAAAGAAGAATGATACAAATAAGAATGATTCAAGAGGAAAAGTATTTCGGACGAATATGCATATGAATACGAATAAAAGAATTGGGTTTATTGCAGCAGCCATACTGTTGCTGGCAGTTGTTGGAGTAGCCACCACATACCTTCTGTTTCCTTATGACCCTTTAAAGCCGCCTGAGGCGTATGATGAAGGCTCAACAATTGAAGGAATGGAGGAATTGGTGAATGCTAACAATAAATTTTCTTTTGATATGCTTTATAAGATGAATGGGGATGCTTTAAATGAAATGGGTAGAGAGAACGTGTTTTATTCCCCATACAGCATTTTTTCAGCCCTGGCGATTACTTATGAAGGCGCCAGAGGAGATACCGCACAAGAGATGAAAGGTGTTTTTTACTTTCCTGAAAGTGATGTTTTAAGGCCAAATTACGCTGCAATATACAACATGATTAATGCTGAAAATAAGAGCTATGAATTAAGGACAGGGAATGCGCTTTGGGTGCAGGAAGATTTCCGGCTGCTGGATGAGTATACAGGTGATGTTGAAAAGTATTATGGGGGGAGAGCCGCTAACCTTGATTTTTCGGGGGATACTGAGGAAGCAAGGAACACCATCAATTCATTTATTGAGCAGCAGACAAATAACAGGATAGAGGATCTTATACCTGAAGGTGTTCTCAATAGAGATACTAAACTTGTCCTGACAAACGCTATCTATTTCAAAGGTAATTGGAAGTATGAGTTTGACCCGGATAAAACAGTGGAAGAAGATTTTTGGATTAGTGAAGAAGAAAGCGTGAAGGCTGATATGATGCACATGAGCCCTGACGAGGCGAGATTCAATTATTTTGAGAATGATGAGGTGCAGATGATAGAGCTTCCTTACGAAGATGATGAGCTATCGATGATAATAATGTTGCCCAAAGAAAGGCTTGAAGATGTAGGGCATCTGTTAAACAATGAAGATTTTTGCGATTTGAAGAGCCAGATGCAAGAGACAAAGGTTGATAGCATATACCTTCCCAGATTTAAGTTTGAGACAAAATATATGATGAAAAACCAACTGGCTGACATGGGGATGCCTCTTGCTTTTACTGATGCAGCTGATTTTTCAGGCATGACTGGAGGAAGAGACCTGATGATAGCTGACGTAATTCACCAGGCATTTGTGGAAGTGAATGAGGAGGGGACAGAAGCGGCAGCTGCAACAGGTGTAGTAATGATGCCCACTTCAGCAGGACCTGTTGATAAAACTATTTTCAGGGCTGACAAGCCGTTTGTTTTTGTGATAAAAGAAAACGATACTGGAAATATATTGTTTAAGGGGCAGGTTAATGACCCCACTCAAGAATAAGAAGAAAATTGAAAGTCAAAAATTGTAAATCAAAAAAATATGAAATTGAGAGATAAATTGATAAAGAAAGATTGAGAGGTGGAGATTATGAAAGAAAAAAATGATTTGAAATGGGTTAATTACACTCTTGTGGCCCTGGTACTTGTGCTTGCAATAGCTATTTTCACAATAATGGGGAGCATGAGCGGAGACAGAACTTTCCAGATTATTGACAGTGAAGATGTAAACACGCTTGAATTGAGCGAGACTGCAAAAACTGAAGTGGAGCCTGATGAGGCCACAGTAAACCTCAGGATTGTTTCAAGGGACCAGTCCCATGAGACTGCTGTAAATGAGAACACAGAAATTAATAACAGGATAATAGAGCATTTTGAGGATGATTATGAGGTTGTCTCAAGAAGCTACAGGGTAAGCGAATGGACCGATTATGATCCTGAGACAAGGGAGAGACAAGTAAGGGGATATGAAGTGTACAACCAGATTGAAATAACAACAAAAGAGCTGGATGATGTTGGAAAAATAATCTCTGAGGCTTTCGGGCTTGGAGCAAATGAAGTGCAATCAGTTAATTATGGACTAACGGATGAAGAAAAAAAGAGAATCCAGGATGAACTGATTAATGAGGCTATTGTTTCTCTAGAAACTAGGGCAAATTCCATTGCACAAACAGCTGGTGTTGAGATAAAGGGAATAGTAAAGATTACCCCTGGAAGCTGGGACTACGCGCCTATGACCGTAAGAAGCGATATGTTGATGGCTGAAGAAGCTGCTGATGGCGGATACCAACAGCCGGACTTCTCCCCAGGTAAAGAAGAAGTAACAAGCAGGGTTACAATTGTTTACAGGATTGGCTGAAGTTTTTTATTTTCTTTTTTTAATTTATTTTGTTTAAGTTTCTATTGATCTTTTTTGATTTGTTTCACTTACCAAAATTCTGTTTTGCTTTGCCTTACTACTCAATGTTCTGCTTTGCTTTAGTGTTATTTT
>CAYOOQ010000047.1:0-8633 GCA_964405675.1 uncultured Methanosarcinales archaeon
TCGTAGCTTAAAATCTAAAAAGATTTTAAGCATAGTCGTTGTCACTCGTAGCTTAGGATAAATCCTAAGTTTAAAGGTTGGGAAAGGGCTTGCAACTAATAAACCCAAAATTTTTGTTATTTAAATCTGACTATTCCACTCTGTCTAATACCTTTTCCCAAAATTGATTTTTAATAAAATCCAAGCATTTATTAAAAGCCATACCAAATCAAGTATTTCCTTTTTTTATAAAAAACCATAAAAACTTGCTCTTATTTTCCTGCTTTTATGGTTGATATAGGGACTCTTTTGAAGCATTACAAAAGAGAAGATATTCAGGAACAGATGGTTTCCGCGGCCGCAGACAGGGAAGTGGCGGTTAAATATGGCGAGAAGGGTTTCGGCAAGCGCCCTGATACGCTAAAATTTCCAAGGGACGTTCTAGAGTTCGCAAAACAAAGGGCCACCAGTTTTCATGTTTCTGAAGAGAGATGGTTTAACCCATTGCAGCTGGATACGGGTTTAAAGCCTGAACAGTTAAATGAAATGCGAAAAGGCTGGGACCTGGTGCTGGATATTGACATCCCTGATTGGAAACTGTCAAAAATAATAACCTGGCTTCTTATAAAAGCCCTTAAGGAGCAGGGCATAAGGTCGGTTTCCTGCAAATTTTCCGGCAACAAGGGCTTTCACATAGGGGTTCCTTTTGAGGCGTTTCCAGATACGATTGACGGAAACGAAACCAGAAAAATGTTTCCTGATGTATGCAAAAAGATATCTCTTTTCTTGATAGAATACATAGGAAAAACACACACAATTTATGATGAGATTAGCGAAACTATTACTTTCGGCGGGCAATATACATTCACAATGGATCATATTGCACAGAAGCTTGAAAAAGAAAAAAAAGATCTCCTAAAAAGAGTTTGTTCTGAATGCAGGAGCAAAGTCTCGGATTTTCAAAGGAAAAAACTAAACGAATTTGAATGCAGTTGTGGGGAGATTATTAAATTGAAGGATGAATATTCCAAATGCCCTAAGTGCTCTGCAATTGTATATCAAGAAAAAGAACCTTCGCAACCTGTTTGTAAGTGTGGTTCAAAAGCCTCCCATTACGAATTTGATCCATTGTCAGTAATCGAAGTGGACACTATACTCATCAGCTCAAGACATATGTACAGGATGGTTTATTCTTTGCATGAAAAATCAGGATTATGTTCTGTTCCTGTAAACTGTGACAGGATACTTCTCTTCCAAAAGGAAATGGCTGATCCAAGGACTGTCGGAATTTCATCCCAAAAGTTCCTTGACTCATCCTATTCTGATAAAAACGAAGGGGCTGCCCTTATGAAGGCTTCAATAGAATTAACATCCGACGAATCTGATATGCGGGAAAGGGCCATGCAATACAGGCAAATGAACAAATCAGGCGTATCAAATGATTTAGAGGAGATAGAAAATGAAATCCCTGCTGACTTTTTCCCGCCATGTATACATGAGCTAATGAAAGGCCTTTCAGACGGAAGAAAAAGAGGGATGTTCATATTGATCAATTTCCTTTCAAATGTAGGTTACGGATGGGAAAAGGCAGAAGAGATAATAAAAGACTGGAATAAGAGGAATGATGAGGAATTAAGGGAAGTTTTAATCAAGGGACAAATACGTTACAGGAAAACAAAAGGAAAGATTCTTCCTCCCGGGTGCAGTAACAATGCATATTACAAGGATTTAGGGATATGTAGCCCTGATAATTTCTGCCAGAAAATAAAAAACCCCGTCAAATATGCCATTTTCAGGTCCAAATCTGCTAATCAAAAAGGGAATAAGGGACGCCAAAAGCTCACAGAAGAACAAAAGGAAATGAGAAGGAAATACAGGGAGAAGAAAAAAACAAAAACCGATTGACCTTCCTTCATCCCTTCATTTTTTTTCCTTCATTCTTTCCCTCCTTCCATCCATCAAAAGTTACCGAAAAACTTTTCTTGCCGGTGTTGCTTTTATTGACAATCTTCCAAAGAGTCGATCTTAAATCTATACTTGTACTTTAGCACAATAACAAAAAACATAAAAATAATCATTCATAGCATTTTTATAAAAAGGGGTGGTTTATTATTGTAGTCTGGCATAAAGAGAGTGTAAAAAAGGTTCTTGAGGCTTTGGATACCAGTGAAAATGGCATTTCACATAGTGAGGCAAAAGAAAGGCTTAAGGAATTCGGCCCGAATGTTTCTTTTATTAAAAAAAACAAATCTTATTCCAGTATTATTCTTAACCAGTTTAAAACATTAACATCATTCCTTTTCATACTTTTACTATTCATAATTTTTTTAGTTGTTCTTCAGGAAAACAACGTCTTAGTATATTTTTCTTTGGTTCTTATATTCTTCCTGCTATATTTATCCGCCGGTTTCCTGCAGGAATATTGGAGTGAAAAAGTTTTTCAGAATACAAAATCCAACATTTTCAGGAATGTTAAAGTGATAAGAGAAGGGGAAACTAATTCTGTTAAGCCCGAAAGGCTTGTTCCGGGGGATATTATCATTATCAGGGAAGGGGATTTCATACCTGCATACGCAAGAATAATAAAATCAACAGCTCTCAAAGTTAATCATTTTTCCACCAACCATCTTATTTCTGGCAGTGCATCCATCATTTCAAAGAACGAAAAAACTGTGTCGGGAAAATCCTCTTCAAAAAACAAGAAAAATATTCTTTATCCCGGAACTTTCGCTGTAGAAGGTGAATGCAAGGCAGTTGTAATAGGCAATCCTAAAAATGATAATGTTTCAAAAAATCTCTTTTATAGTTCTTCCGTTCCCCATAATAACTTCTTCCTTTCTGATTTTGATTCAAATTTTAATAAAAACAAAAAAGACGAGCATTCCCTTAGTCGCCTCATAGAAACGGAGAATCTTATTACAATCAATGTTTTAATTGCCTGTGCAATTGTAATGATACTTTTGCTTTTGAACTTTATACCAGTTATTAGTGCCCTCATAATATCAACATCCCTCGCTATTGTCTCCATCCCGGTTGCTTTTTCAGGTGTTTACAAACTTTTCTTTGCCTTTTCAGCTTCCAGGCTTTCAGACAAGGGTATAGCTCTAAAAAATCCTTTATCTCTCGAGAAATTACCATTTGCAGATATTTTCTGCATCTCCAAAACAGGTATCCTCACCCATAATAAGATGACCGTCAGGGAAATTTATTCTAATAATACAATTATTGAAGTCTCTGGTCACGGCTATGAGCCGGTTGGTGAATTCACCGATTCAAAAGATAAAAAGAAGAGTACAAAAAATATTTTCAAGCTCTTGGCCTGTTCAGTATTGTGTAATAATTCTAACCTAATTAAATCCAAAAACAACTGGGAAATCATGGGTGAGTCAACAGAAGGAGCTCTTGTTGTTTTGGGGCAAAAGGCAGGCATAATAAAAGAAGATCTTGAAGATCAAATGCCCAGGCTAAAGGAAAATCCTTTTGATTCAAAAAGGAAATTAATGAGCACAGTCCATAAGTTCAAAAAACAGCAACTGGTTTTTGCAAAGGGCGCACCTGAAGAGGTACTTAAAAGATGTTCATTCATCAATATAAATGGTAAAATAAGAAATATCTCTCCAACTGACTTGAAAAAAATAAAGAGCGAGAACAAAAATATGGAAGGAAGGTCTTTAAGGGTTCTTGCCACTGCATACAAGAAAAGGGATAGTAAAAATGATGAAGAAGCCCTTGTTTTTCTGGGGCTTGTAGGTCTCCTTGACCCTTTAAGGAGAGAATCCCATTCAACAATAAATAAATTAAAAGAAGCCGGCATAAACCCCAAGCTAATCACTGGTGACAGCAGAGAAATGGCGCTATCCATTGCAAAAGAAACAGGTATAGGTGAATACGCCATTACTGGCTACGAAATTGATAAGGCCGGCAAAGACCTTAAAGATATTGTTGAGGCAGTTAATGTTTTTGCCAGGGTTAACGGCAGGCAAAAAGAAAAGATTGTTTCAGCACTTCAAAAATCAAATCATACTGTTGCTTCAATAGGCAGCAAGGCCGAAGACCTGTCTTTCATCAAAAATTCTGACATAGGATTTTCCACTTGCTTTATGGGTAAAGATATTGCAAAGGAATCTTCCGATATAATTGTAAAAAACGGTAAATTATCCTCTTTCCTGGATACATTCAGACAGGGCAGGTCATTTCACTGCAACATGAAAAAATATATCAATTACTCACTAACCTTGAATTTCAGTATACTGCTAAGCTTTTTTATATCTGTGATATCTCTTATTTTATTTCCTCAGATAATGATGTTTCCTTTGCTTTTGCCTCTGCAGTTTCTCTTAATATTCCTGGTTTCAAAAACATTTGCTGGAATCACTTTGGGACTTGAGCCCCCTGCAAAAGATATAATGAAAAAGCCATTCGAAAGAAAATCATTTTTCATAGACAAAAAGAATTCCCTTGACATACTATCCAAATCATTCTTGATTACTTCAGGCGTGTTAATAATTTGGATATATAGTGCCGCCACGTACCACTATGCATGGACAATGGTCCTCTCTTCTTTGATATTTTTTTATGCATTCAATTTATTTAATTCCAGGACGGAAAACAACAGTGCATTCCCCATCATATTCAATAACAAGTGGATTTTTGCATCATTACTGCTACCAATTACAATTCTGGCAATCATCATGTACACTCCTTTATCATCACACTTCAATATTATTTATTTAAGCCCTGGCGACTGGTTAATAATAATCGTTGCTTCTTCACTATTTGTTTTATTAGTGGAATTAAGAAAACTAATCTCAAGAAAAATACAGCAAAATATGCCTAAAATATGATCTTTATTATTTTGGTTTATTATTTAAGTATGGTTTTTGGCATAGGGTTTTAGTTAAGAACTGGCTACATTCGGGAAACCCAAAATTTTTGTTATCTGGCGACTTAATATTTCCCTTCAATCTCACCATTAATCCTTTTAAAGAAATCTTCCATAAATTTATGCCTTCCCTCTGCTATTTTCTTTCCTTCCTTTGTAAGCATTTTATCCTTAACATACCTCAGCTTAACAAGGAATTCCCTGTATGCCGTATCGTCCCTGCTGTATTGTACAGTATTTTCTGCATCTACACCCTTATCATGGAGCTTTGCCCCAACCTCTCCCGCGAAAAGAAAAGCCCTGCCTATACCCACTGCACCTATTGAATCCAGCTTATCCGCATCAAAAAGGATTTTTGCTTCAATTGTTTCCGGACTCTTTGTACCTCTGAACCTATGGCATTCTATGCAATGTATTATTTCGTCAGCCTTTTCTATATCATGGTCTATAAGAATTTCTCTTGCCTTTTCAGCTCCCACTTTGGCATGGCATATCGCTCCATTGCTAGAGTCTTCATCTGCTCTTGCTATGTCATGTAAAACTGCAGCGTATTTAAGGACATGCAGGTCTGCTTTTTCTCTCTCACCCAAATAGATACACAAATTATAAACTCTTTGCACATGTTCCCAATCATGGCTACCTTTGGCACCTATGAAAATTCCTTTCGTTTTTTCAACAACCAGATTAAAGGTTTCCATCCTCATCTTCTGAAAACATTCATTAATAAACTTTGTTATAAATATACTGTGCAGCAAAAACAAGAAGAAGCAAATTAAAAAAAACAAAGAATTACTTTTTTAGCTCTCTCTCAACAAAGTAGAGGTTCATAACCCCTACTATCAAAATCCACGAAACATAAAGTATGAACAATAATTCTGTCCTGTGCTCAGGATTCATTAGAGTTTCAAAAAATCCGCTGATCTTTTCGCCTATTCCAAAATCCAGATTAATTTCATTAAACTCAACAATTGCATGTGCTGTTGTTGGCGCAGGGCTGGATGTAAAAAACATAAAGACCGATACCAGGAAAAACAGCGAGATGAAAATCAGTAGCGCAATGTGTGTTGCTATATGTTCATGAGGGTGATGATGCACAGAATGCTCACTAGGCTCGTGTTCTTTAATGATATTCTCAAGCCTGGATTTATTGCTTCTTGTCATCAGAACCCTCCTTATTTTCTTCCTCTGCTTCTTCAAATTCTACATACCACCTGTTAGTTTCAGGCTCGAACTTGAAGCAGACATTATTTTTTTTGGACTTATCAACTGCAAAAAGAAGTGGCATAGGTATTGTGGTCTCATAACTGGAACCCCTTTTGTATAACTTTCTTTTAATTTCAGTTGTCATTCAACGCCACCAATACTTACTCATTAACTTATTTGTATACTTTTTATAAAACTGACATTTATATTAACTTTTATGTTTATAAATCTTTTGTTTTTTATACTTATTTTTTTACTTTCTTTTATTATCATCAATTATTTTTAGTAAACATCACTTATTTTTATACTTTTCTAAAAGCTTAGTTTAATATTAATATTTAAACTTATTTAAATATTTTTTTATTAACTAATAAAAATACTTATTTACTTACTTATTGCGCGTTAAAAACTTATTTTTAAGCTTATTAAATGATTAATTTTCTACATAATTTATTTTCTTTAAAAAATACTTATTTTTATACTTTTTATTTTTTGCGGTTTTGGCCCTCACAAAAGCATTTCCAAGGAAAACTTATATAAATACATCTTTATTTAACAACATTTATACTTATTTTTTTATTCACTAATAAACTTATCAAATTTAATCTTTTACTACTTATTTATTAAGCATATGATTCCATTTGGCTGTTAATGCTTATTAAAATGCTTATCTAATAACTTAATTTAAAACTTATTTTTAATAAATTTTTTGTATATATTTTTATACTTATTTTTTTATTAACTAATAAACTTATTAAAATACATCTTCTTTTGATCTTTCTTGCCCGCTCTCTAAAAAAACTTATTTTTTAACATATTTTCAGGTATATTTTTATACTTATTTTTTTATTAATATAAAAACATATTTAGATACTTTCTTAGTTCCTTCTTTTAATACTTATTTATTCACAGAAGCTCTAATAAACTCACTAAACAAGGGGTTCGGTCTCAAAGGACGGGATGTGAACTCTGGATGAGCCTGTGTTGCCACAAAAAATTTGTGCCCTGGCAGCTCAATAAACTCCATAAGTTTTCCGTCGGGGCTTTTCCCACTGAAAACCAGGCCACTCTTTTCAAGTGTTTCAACATAGTTATTATTCACCTCATACCTGTGCCTGTGCCTTTCCTCAACAATATCCTTCCCATAACAATCCTTCACTTTTGTGCCTTCTTCCAAAATAGCTGTATAATTCCCCAGTCTCATGCTCCCTCCGTAGTCATTATTCGCCACTTTCTCTTTTTGCTCATCCATTATATCTATAACGGGGTCTTCGCAATCCTTTTCCGCTTCAGTTGTATTGGCACCTTTTATTCCGCAGATATTTCTGGCATATTCAACCACGGCTAATTGCATTCCATAACAAAGGCCAAAAAACGCAATATTATTTTCCCTTGCAAATCTTATGGCATTTATTTTTCCCTCGACCCCTTTGCTTCCAAAGCCTCCCGGGACGATAATGCCGTCATAATCCTTTAAACATTCCAGATTATTTTTGTCTTCAAAATCTTTTGAATCCAGCCAGCATATCTCTGGCTCAACACCATTAATCCATGAAGAATGCTTTATTGCCTCAATCACAGAAATATAGCTGTCCTCAAGATTAAAATCTCCGATGTCAAAATACTTCCCGATAATCCCTATTTTCACTTTTTGCAGTTTCTGCTTTAGGTTTTTGGTCCCCTCAACCATTTCTTTCCACTTTACAAGGTTACCTGTCTTATAACCAAATCCCAGTTTCTCCAATACTTTTGTTATTAGCCCTTGGTTTTCAAGCCTTAATGGAACTTCATAAATATTTGAAACATCTGGCGAAGAAAAAACATTTTGATAAGCAACATTGCATGCTACAGCAATCTTTTTTCTTCTTACTTCATCAACTTCCTGCTGCGCCCTTGAAACAATAAAATCCGGCTGAATTCCCAACGAATTCAATTCTCTTATGGAATGTTGCGCCGGCTTAGTCTTCATTTCCCCAAGATTACCTGGCACCGGCAGATAAACCACATGAACAAAGATTACACTTTTTCTCTCAAGCTTCATCCTTCGCATCGCCTCAAGGAACACCAGATTTTCATAATCCCCCACAACACCACCAAGCTCTATAACAACAAACTCTGAGCCATCCCTTTTTTGTATCTTATCAATGCTTTCAATAACCTCTAAAGGAACGTGGGGTATAACCTGGACACATTTTCCCTTATACTCAAGATTCCTCTCCTTTTCAATAACTCTTGAGTAAATCTTGCCGGTGGTAAGATTATTATCTTTGCTTATATCTATATCCATGAATCTCTCATAATTGCCAAGATCCTGGTCAGTTTCTCCACCATCCGGCGTCACCCACACCTCACCATGCTCAGTGGGCCTCATAGTCCCTGCATCAACATTGATGTATGGATCCATTTTTATTGGAGAAACACCATAACCCTGTGATTTGAGAAGATTACCTATAGAAGCAGTAACAATTCCTTTTCCTAATCCTGAAAGCACGCCACCTGTAACAACAATATAATTAACCAAATTAATACCCCCAGTAAAAAATGGTTAAAGCATTTGTTTAAAAAGTTT
>CAYOOQ010000048.1:0-8525 GCA_964405675.1 uncultured Methanosarcinales archaeon
ACAAAATGGCTAAAAAATCTGATTTCGAAGTCTCAAAACATATACTAGTGCCGGTACATGAAAAAATAGGCCAGAAGGAAAAAAAAGAGCTTTTTGAAAAAGAAAATCTTTCTTTTGTGGAGTTGCCTAAGATTTCAATAACTGATCCTGCTATTGCCTCTTTGAAGGTAAAAGAAGGGGATGTTATAAAAGTTGAAAGGAAAAGTCCTACAGCCGGAAAAACGGTATATTACAGGGGTGTTACAAGTGAATGAAAAGGCAAGTGCCCTTATTCAGAAGTATTTCAATGAATTTACATTTGTTTCTTCGGACATTGAATCTTTTGATTTGTTTGTTGATAAAGGGTTACAGGAAATAATTGAGGAAAACAAGGATATTGAACCTACTATAATTCCTCATAATATCGATGAGTTTAAGATAAGATTGGATAAAATATGGGTTGGTAAACCAGAAATTACCGAAGCCGATGGTTCAAAGAGAAACATCTACCCTGTAGAAGCAAGGCTGAGAAAGCTTACTTATTCAGCTCCTGTTTATCTTGAAGTTAGTGCTCATATTAATGGCATTCAGCGTGAGTCTTTTACCACCCAGCTTGGTTCTTTGCCAATTATGTTAAAATCTAAAAGGTGTCATCTTCATGGTTTTGGAAGGGATGAATTAGTTAAGCATGGGGAAGACCCTGATGATCCTGGGGGATACTTTATAATTAATGGGACTGAGAGAGTCTTAATTAAGGTTGAGGACCTAGCAGCAAACAAGTTTTTGGTTGAAAGAACTAAAATTGGTCCATCTCCTTATGTAGGTAAGCTTTTTTCAGAACATGGTTCCTTTAAAATTCCTCATCAGGTTGAACAATTAAAGGACGGTATGATTTATCTATCATTTACAAGGGTTAAAAGAATACCAGTAGTTATTGTATTAAAAGCACTTGGGATGCTAAAAGATGAGGAAATCATGAAAACAATAGCTACGTCTGATATTGGGGATGATGTATACATTAATTTGCTTGAGTTTGCAGATATAAAAAGCGAAGACGAAGCTCTTGATTATATTGCCAAAAAGATAGGGATTACTCAGGCTAAGGATATAAGAATAGAAAGGATGAAAGAGCTCCTTGACAAATATTTAATCCCTCATTTAGGGGTTAGTGGCTCAGATAGAAAGATTAAAGCCCAGAATTTATGTAAGTTGGTCAAAAAATATCTTGTTGTTTCAAAGGGTAAAATGAATGTGGATGATAAGGACCATTACATGAACAAACGTGTGAAAACAAGCGGTGATCTCTTAGGAGATTTGTTTAGGGTTAATCTGAAAGTTTTAATTGGAGATATGCTCTACAATTTCCAAAGAATTGTAAAGAGGGGTAAGTTCCCTTCAATCAAAGTGGTTATAAGGGATAAATTACTTACGCAGAGGATATATTCAGCAATTGCAACGGGTAATTGGATTGGGGGGAGGACCGGTATAAGCCAGAGGATCCAGAGATTTAACCATATGGATACTGTAAGTCATTTGCAAAGGGTTGTATCTCCTCTTTCAACATCACAGGAAAATTTTGAAGCTAGGGAACTGCATAGTACCCATTTAGGAAGATTATGCCCGGTCGAAACCCCGGAAGGTACCAATATAGGGCTAAGGAAGAACTTTTCTCTTCTCGCCAAGGTATCAAAAGAAGTCGAGGAAAAGGAAGTTTTAAAGGGATTAAAAAGCTGCGGGCTTAAAACAATAAGGTGATATTAATATGGCTGAAGTTTATCTTAACTCTAAATTCGTTGGTACTGTTGAAGATGCTGACTCATTTGTTGATAATTTTATTACAGACAGGAGGAAAGCGAAGATATCTTCTAATGTCAACATTCATTTTGACAGGGAAAATGAACAAATAAATATAGAAAGTACAAGGGGTAGACTTAGAAGACCCTTGATTGTAGTAAAAGACGGAAAGTCTATGTTTACAGAGAAGCATCTTTTACAGTTGCAAAAAGATGAGATAACATGGAATGACTTGTTTAATCAAGGTGTTATTGAATATTTGGATGCTTCTGAAGAGGAAAATGCTCTTGTTGCTTTTAGTGAAGATGAATTGACTCTTGAACATACGCATATTGAGATTTCTAGTCTTGCAATGTTTAGTCTTTGTACTTCACTTGTTCCTTTTGGTAATCATTCCCCTCCTGCTAGGATTAATATGGGTTCAAAAAATCAGAAGCAGGCATTGGGTTTTTATGCTGCAAATTATTTATTGAGAATGGATATGGATGTTAATCTTTTGAATTCGCCGCAGATGCCAATTGTTCAAAGTATCATGCACACAATAGCTCAGGAAAATAAGCATCCTGCAGGAACAAATCTGACTGTTGCAGTTATGAGTTATAAGGGCTATAACATGGAGGACGCAATTATTGTTAATAAGGGCTCAATTGATAGAGGCCTTGCTCGTTCAACTTATTATAGACCTGTAAGTTCAGATGAATTAAGGTATTCTGGTGGCTTGATTGATGAAATAGGTATTCCTGATAAGGACGTAAAGGGCTATAGATCCGAAAAAGATTATAGGTTTATTGAGGAAGATGGTATAATTTATCCTGAAGCTAAGGTAAAAGAAGATGATGTTATAATTGGTAAAACTTCACCTCCAAGGTTTCTTTCAGGTCTAGATGATTATAGTCTTGCATCGAATTTAAGAAGGGAATCTTCAAGTGCTTTACAGCACGGAGAAAAGGGAATTGTTGATTTTGTTTTGTTATCTGAAAATGAGGATGGGAATAAGCTAGTACAAGTTCGCTTAAGGGACCCAAGAATTCCGGAGATTGGTGATAAGTTTACCTCAAGACATGGTCAGAAAGGAATAATTGGGCAAATTGTTGAACACGCAGATATGCCTTTTAGTTCATCAGGTGTTGTGCCAGATTTATTATTTTCTCCGCATGGTCTTCCTTCTAGAATGTCAATCTCTCACTTGATTGAACTTTTGGGAGGTAAAGTAGGTTCTTTGGCAGGGAGATTAGTTAATGGGACTACTTTTGATTCAGAACCTGAAGAGTCTTTAAGAAATGAGCTTTTGCAGATGGGTTTTAGGGAAGATGGGACAGAAACAATGTATAATGGACAGACTGGCGAACAATATAATGTTAAAATATTCGTGGCAAGTCAGTTTTATCTTAAATTAAAGCACATGGTTGCAAATAAAATACATTCCAGGGCAAGAGGACCTATACAGCTTTTGACGAGGCAACCAACTGAAGGAAGAGCCCTTGAAGGGGGTCTGAGACTTGGTGAGATGGAAAAGGATTCTTTAGTAAGCCACGGTGCTTCTTTATTGCTTAAGGAAAGGTTTGACTCTGATAGTACAATCTTTCCAGTATGCGAGGAGTGTGGACTTTTTGCAGTGTATGATGAACTTAAGAAAGTTTCATATTGTCCTGTTTGTGGTGAGAATGTAGAGGTAAGCAATGTTGAGATGTCATATGCATTTAAATTACTGCTTGATGAGTTTAAGAGTATGGGTATATACCCTAGGCTTAACCTTAAAAATAAATTTTGAGGATTAAAAATGGAAGAACGTTTCGTATCAAAACAGGTGGATAATATTTTATTTGGGATGCTTTCCCCACAAGTAATAAAGAAGATGGCGGCTGCTAAAGTTGTGACTCCCGAATTGTATGATAAGGAGGGATATCCTGTAGATGGTGGTTTGATGGATATAAGGCTGGGAGTAATTGACCCCGGATTGAGATGTAAAACATGCAGTTCAAAAATCAAGCAATGTCCAGGTCATTTCGGGTATATTGAGCTTGCAAGGCCTGTTGTGCATCTTAAGTATGTGCCTATTATACTTGATCTATTGAGGACCACTTGTGGGGATTGTGGTAGGGTTCTTATTCCAGAAAATAAAGTTGATTCGCTTCACGAGGAAATAGATGAAGAGGATGATGAGCTCTCTGATCAGACTGTAGGAAGCAGAAAAAAGGTTATGAATGCTATTTCAAAATTTAAGACAGCAAGCAAGTGTCCTCATTGTAAAGCAAAACAAAAAAAGGTTAGCCTTGAAAAACCAACTGCATTTTTAGAGGATGAGAAAAGAATTTCTCCCATTGAAGTAAGAAGTAGACTTGAAAAAGTGCCTGATGGTGATCTAGAATTGTTTGGTTTTAATCCAAAATATATGAGGCCTGAGTGGGGTGTTTTAACTGTTCTCCCTATACCTCCGGTTACCATGAGGCCAAGTATTACTCTTGAGTCAGGGGAAAGGAGCGAAGATGATTTGACTCATAAACTTGGAGATATTGTTAGAATTAACCAAAGATTGTTTGAAAACATCAATGCAGGTGCTCCCGAGATAATTGTTGAAGATTTATGGGATTTATTACAATATCACATATCAACATATTTTGATAATGAAGTTGCACAGTTGCCAGTTGCAAGGCATAGATCTGGACAACCCCTAAAGACACTTACTGCAAGGATTAAAAGCAAGGAAGGCAGAATAAGAGGTAATCTTGCAGGTAAGAGAACTAATTTTTCGGCAAGAACTGTTATCAGTCCAGATCCAATGATTGGTCTTGACGAAGTTGCAGTTCCTTACGAGGTTGCTATGAAGTTAACAGTTCCTGAAAGGATAACTGAATGGAACATGGAGCACCTTAGGAAATTTGTTGAAAAAGGTCCAAAAGAATATCCGGGGGCAAATTATATAACTAGGCCAGATGGTAAGAGGAAAAAGATAAGTGATGAAACAAGGGAGCAATTGCTTGAAGAAATGCAACCAGGTTTTATAGTGGAAAGGCACCTTATGGACGGGGATGTTGCAATATTCAACAGACAGCCATCTCTACACAGGATGTCTATGATGTGTCATCATGTGAGGGTTTTACCTTATAAAACATTCAGGATAAATCCTGCGGTTTGTGCACCTTATAACGCTGATTTTGATGGTGATGAGATGAACCTTCATATTCCTCAGACAGAGGAGGCAATTGCTGAAGCTGAAATCCTTGCAAACGTTCAGAATCAACTAATAAGTCCAAGGTTTGGTCTTAGCATAATTGGTTGTATACAGGATGCAATTGCTGGTAATTATATACTTACAAGAGGTAATGGTCTGGAAATGAGCAGAAGAGATGGTGTTGACTTACTGCTAAATGTGGGGATCACTGATTCTAAAAAGCTTCCTAATAAAGATAAAATTACTGGTAAGGATGTATTTAGTTGTCTTTTGCCGGATGATTTTGATTTTATTGGTAAAGCAAAGGACGGTAGCAGAGTTGTTATTAAGAAAGGTAAGCTAGTAGAGGGTGTCCTCGATAAGGCAACTTTGGGTGGCGGCTCAGGACTGTTGCTTAGAAATCTTCATAAACAGTATGGTGCAGAAAGGGCAATCAAAATAATAGGTACTTTTTTTAGAATGGGTCTTTATGTGCTTTTAAAGTATGGGTTTTCAGGAGCTCTTTCAGATCTTGATATATCCAGGGAAGCTGATACAAAAGTAAAGGAGATTGTTGATAAAGCAATGAATGAAGTAAATGAGCTTATCTCATCATTTAGGGAGGGTAATCTGGAGCCTCTCCCTGGAAGGGGTGTTAAAGAGACCCTGGAGCTTAAAATATTACAATCTCTTAATAAGGCAAGAAACGAAGCAGGAGACGTTGTTGTTAAAAACGTTGACAGGAACAGGTCATTAATTGTGATGACTGATGCAGGTTCAAGGGGTAGTTCATTAAATGTTGCGCAGATGACTGCTTTTGTGGGTCAGCAGGCTTTGAGGGGTAGCAGGATTAACAAGGGTTATCATGGAAGAACATTATCGTGCTTTCGGAAAGGTGAGCTTGGACCGGCTTCCCATGGTTTTATAAGTAGTGGTTTCAAGGAAGGTTTGAAGCCCCATGAGTTCTTTTTTGGATCTATGACTGGTAGGGACTCATTGATGGATACTGCACTTCGTACACCTAAGTCTGGTTATCTTTACAGAAGACTTGCAAACGCCCTCCAGGATATAAGGGTAGAATACGATGGTACAACGAGGGATGCAAACAAGCATGTTATCCAGTTTACATATGGTGAAGATGGTTTGGATGTTTCAAAGACTGAAGGTGGCAGGCTGAATATAAGAAGTATTATTGATCAGGTGAAAGGTTAAAATGGAAAAGCTCCTTGAAGAATATGAGGGCAAATTGCCTAAAAAAATAATTGAAGATATAAGGGAATATCTGGGGGAATTGAATAAGACCCAGTTGAAACAAGTTTTAGAGAGGGCAGTTGAAGAGTATGAAAGTATGAGGATCCAGCCAGGGGAGGCTGTTGGTCTTGTTGGTGCTCAATCTGTTGGAGAGCCTGGTACACAGATGACTCTTAATACATTTCATTTTGCAGGAGTTTCAGAGATGAACGTAACAATGGGTCTTCCCAGAATTATAGAGGTTTTGGATGCTTCAAAATCAATTTCGACACCCATGATGGAAGTCTATTTGCAGAAACCTTATTCACAGGGAAAAGATATAAAGAACATAGCTAAAAATATTAAAGAAACTATTCTTGAGGAAGTTGTCGATGAAATAAGCGTTGATATATCAAAATTGTCAATAGAAGTAATTCCAAATTCGGAAAGAATGGATGTTTTAAACCTTACGATTCAAAAAATAAGCAAGCTTGTTAATGAAAATACAAAGGGCTTCTCGGTAAAAACGGGAAGTGATAAAATAACAGTGACTCCTAGGGGTAAAAATGATGGTCTTAATGAAGTATTTAAGATGAAAGAAAAATTAAAAACTCTTTATATATCTGGAATAAAAGGTATAAAGCAGGTTCTTCCTGTGAAGAGGGGGGATGAGTTTGTTATTGTTACTTCAGGTACTAATTTAAAAGAGATAATTAAATTTGATTATGTGGATCCATACAGGACATTTACCAATGATTTGCATGAAACGAAAAATGTACTTGGTATAGAGGCCGCAAGACAGACCGTTATAAATGAACTAACTAATATTATGGATGTTCAGGGGCTTGATGTCGATGTCCGACATATCTTATTGATAGCTGATATGATGTGTGCAACAGGATCTCTAATGGGTATAACAAGATATGGTGTTGTTTCCAGAAAGAGTAGTGTTTTGGCAAGGGCATCTTTTGAAACCCCTATTAAACACGTGATAACAGCATCACTTATGGGTGATACTGATCCATTACGTAGTGTTATAGAAAATGTAATGATTAATCAGCCTGTACCCTTAGGGACTGGGTTGACAAAATTAGTTGCGAAAAACCAATAGTGAATTAAAATGGCAGCACAAACTGAAAATGCAATCAAAGAATTGAAATCTGTACTGAACACCGGTAAGCTCGTAATGGGTACTGAACAAACGTTAAAAGAACTTAAAAAAAGTAGCCTTTCAAAAATTTATCTGGCTTCGAATACTCCGGATAGTGTTAGGGAAGATGTTAACTACTATGCTGGATTAGCTGGCGTAGAAGTATTAGAATTGGCCGTTCCTAATGAGGAACTTGGGGTAATGTGCCAAAAACCTTTTTATATATCAGTACTCGGTGTTAGAAAGTAAAGGTGTGTTTTTTGAAAATCAAGTATGATAATGAAGTAATCAAGGTAATGAGTTTGTTCAACTCGATTACACAGGCAAGGCTTAAAGATTACTTTGTGGATGTTAACGGCTTACCAGTATTTGTTGTCCAGCAAAATGAAATAGGAAAGGCAGTTGGGAAAAAAGGTGCGAATGTACGTTTGCTTGAAGAAAAGCTTAACAGAAAGATTAAAATAATAGAGTTTAATCCAAAAGTTTTGGAGTTCGCCAAAAATCTCGTTTATCCGCTAAAACTGGAAGGTGTGGAGGTTGAAAGTAAAACTTTAATAATTCAGCCAAAGGATAATAAAACAAGGGGTTTGCTCATAGGCAGGGCGGCAAAAAACTTACGAAATATTGAAAATATAATAAAAAGATACTTTGACATTAGCGAAGTAAAAGTTAACTAAAAATTGTTATTGATAGAGGTTAAAAATGGCAAAAAAATCAAAAGGAATTAATGCGGGTTTAAAACTTCAGAAGAGAAGACATAGGTTTAGAAAAAGTGACAAAAAATTCCTTAGGTCGCTTTTTGATTTGAAAACAAAATCTGATCCTTTATCAGGTGCTTCACAAGCAAAAGGTATTGTACTTGAGAAACTCCAGTTGGAGGCAAAACAGCCTAACTCAGCAATGAGAAAGTGTGTAAGGGTTCAGCTTGTAAAAAATGGGAAGCAGATTACAGCATTCCTTCCAGGTGAAGGTGCAACAAAACTTGTTGACGAACACGATGAAGTAGTTATTGAGTGTATTGGGGGAAGAATGGGAAGAGCAAAAGGAGATATTCCAGGTGTAAGATGGAGGGTTCTCAAGGTTAATGAGCAGTCACTTTCAGCTCTTTTAGGTGGAAAACTAGAAAAAGCAAGGAAATGATAAAAATGGAAGCTAATGAGATAAAGGTTTTTAACAGATGGAGCGTAGAAGGTATAGAGGTTGAGGATCCCGGTTTAAAGA
>CAYOOQ010000049.1:0-3189 GCA_964405675.1 uncultured Methanosarcinales archaeon
AGCAAACCAAAAGGTTTATAAAAACAATTTACAATAAAAGCACATGTCAAAAAAATCAATATTTTTACTGGTCCTGGCAACACTTCTTATACCTTATGCCTTTGCATGTGTTGAGCCCTCTGAAGGTCTCCAGATTACTGAAGATACGATTCTTTGCCCGGGAGAATACAACCTGAACCATGGGTTAAATATTGCGGAAGATAACATACTAATACAATGCAATGAAACAGTTATCAATGGATACATCAACCAATTTGCTTTTTCAATCGAAAACAGGAAAAACATAACCATAAAAGATTGCCAAATAAATGAATTTCAGGCAGGTATTGCAATAATAAACTCAATTAACATAAACATCCTGAACAACCATTTCAATGATAATGAACTAGGAATCTTTTTCAGTGAAAGTTTTCTGGTTAATATCTCAACAAACAATTTTCATAACAACACCATCAACAGCATTTTTATGGGAAACGAAAGCAGGGGAAATAACTTCGAAAACAACCATTTCAACATTTCTGCATTTAACTTCATTAAAGCCGAAAATCAACCATACAACAATTACACCAATAACACTTATGTACAGGCAGAAGGGCCTAATGACTACATAACAGAATACGTGCATCACATAGAAGAGCAGATACATGATGAAGAGACCTCTGAGCAACAACCTGAAGATGATGAAGCTGAAGCGACCATCGAAACATTTTCAACAGCAGGAAGCGGTAACCCTGAAGATATCTTACGGGAATTATATGATGCAATGGAGCTTAACGAAAGAAGTTTCCAGCAAGATCTTGATGACATGCAAAAAACAATTGAAAACACAAAAATAACAAAAAGATTTGATGTCAACAACAAAGAAAACACCACCAAAGTAACTACTTCAATTAAAATAAAAGAAGATATGCCTAAGCTTCAAGCCTTTGAATTAATACCAAAATCAATAGCCAAAAGCGCTTCAAAAGAGATTACATTCCACGAAGAAAACTACATAATAATAAAAGATGACCCCCTCATAATGTGGGAATACAACGACCTAAAAGCAGGAGATACAGTTGAAAAATCCTACACTGTTGGTAAAATAATTAAAGAGGAAGAAGATGAAAAACCAACAACCACCGTCTGCATAAATTGTGCACAAAAGAAAAGCAGATACAACTTCCTGATACCTCTGATACTAATACCCATAATAATCTTTGGATTCATATTTTTTGAAAGATTTCAGCACAAACTCGAATAACAAATATTTTTTCCTTAAAAAAATTCAATTGACTTCTTTCAAAGAATTTACAGCCTCACTCAAAATTTTTAAAGCTGAACCAAGTATAAAAAGAGCTATCAAAACGGAACCTGCCGGATCTATGTATTGATGCCATTGATAGGAGCCCAATAAAATAGTTGATATAAGAGTTAAAAAAACCACTACATCCCCCAAGGCTTTTGAGCGATATAACCTGCGCTGGGATTCAATAATTTGTGTAGACTCTTCCCTTACTATTTTATTATACTTTCTCCAGAAATAAAAGTTATTAACAAAAGCAACCAAAGCTACAATTATACCTGGTATAAGCCAACCAACCTCACTAGGCTCAATAAACTCATTATAAGCATTATAAGAAATAAAAATGAAAGAAATAAACATCACAAACACAATCAACAGGCTTGAAAAAAATTCAAGCTTTTTCCCCACCGACAAGGAAAGCGCTTTTTTGTTAATTACAAGAAAGACAATCCAGGAACTTAAAAGAGTTATAAACTCAACACCCCTCCTTAAAAAATCAGCGTGTATAGTACTGGACCCCCCCACATAGTAAGCAAAAGAAATTGCCACTAAACCAAATAAGCTAAGAATCCACGCCCTATGGAGAGTAGTTTCCTTTTTATGGTAGAGATAGCCTTTTTCCATTATAAATCACATTCAATGCACATTTACTTATAAAGCAAAGGTACAAATTGTTTTTTAACATCAAAAACAAATGGAACCTCCGGACCTGGTTCTCCATCAACAGTAAGCTTCAACTCATCTGAACACTCGATAGAAAAACCATCCAACTTGTAATGGAGTATCCTTTCATCTTGTATATGACTCCCCAACAAAATCTTTGGATATAAGGTAACAAGTGAATAATCCATATTTTTAAACTTTGTATATTCATGATTATTCTCCGCCTCCTTAATGATTAAAACATCAAGAAGACCATCGTTCATAGAGGCATCCGGCACCAGATTTCTCAATCCACCAGCTCCCGTACCATTAAGCACAAGAACAAGATAACAACTTATTTGCTCTTTTTTACCATCCTTTACAAATGTTATTGTAAAAGGTTTATAATCAGAAAACTTCATTAAACCCTCACTTAAATAAGCTAAAACACCCCATCTTTGTTTTTTTCTGCTTGGAGTTTCTGAAGCAACATCAACGAACATTCCTGCCCCTGCAACATTAATAAAATACCTGTCATTTACTTGCCCCAAGTCAACTTTATACACTTTATCTTCCACAACTGCATCAAAAGCCTTTTTAGGATTACATTCCCCCCCACTCCACCATAGGTTTGCAAAATCATTTGAAGTTCCACCAGGATAAATTACAAGAGGAGGAAAATCAATATAATTATTCACCAAATGATTTATAACACCATTAACGGTTCCATCACCGCCAACTGCAAAAACCGCCTTGCTCTCTTTCAGGACACTTTCATAGTTATTCTTAAGAAAATCAAAAAAAGGTACCAGAACAACTTCAAAACTTCTCGAGACTGCCTCATTAGTAAGTTCACCAAGAATATTTTCCCTTTTTGCCTTCCCGGATTTTTGATTATATATAACAATTATCTTTTCCATTGATTAACCTAAAAGCCAATTTTTTTAAAAATTTATGCAAAAATCCACTACAACCTTAGTAAAATAAGTAAAATCCATTAAATCTATAAAAACATTAAAATGCAACCATAGAACTTTACAAAAAGAAAAAAACAAGCATAAAAAATCTTTAAAAATTAAATCATAAAAAGTGCTGAATCATTTGCCAAAAATTTTCTTGAAAAAACCCTTCACTCCACCTTCACTCTTCCCATCAGTAGTTGATGCAGAAGAATCATTATTCTGGCTTTGGTCACTCTGACTAGGATTAGCGGTTCCACCCGCCATAGTAGGTGATTGTGATTGAGTATCTCCACCCTGATT
>CAYOOQ010000049.1:3289-8415 GCA_964405675.1 uncultured Methanosarcinales archaeon
TAGCGGTTCCACCCGCCATAGTAGGTGATTGTGATTGAGTATCTCCACCCTGATTATCACCAGTAGAATTAAGTTGCTGGAACTGGCTATTCAATGAATCATTTGGTTGCTGTTCCTGTTGCTGCTGTTCCTGCCCTGCCTCCCCCATACCAGATTGTTGGCCCATATCATTCTGTCCTTGCATTCCAGTAGGTGATTGCTTCTCTCCGGATAATAGTTGCTGTCCTTCAAGACCAGGATTTTGACTTTGACCATCAATAGGTTCATTCCCAGTCCCTGATTCATCAAAAGACTTTGGCTGAGGAACCGTTGGCTCCTCCGGTTGAGATACTTCTGGCTGAGAATCCATTGATTGAGATACTTCTGACTGAGGCTCATTCATATGAGATGATTCCGGTTGAGATGATTCTGGTTGAGATCCCTCTGATTGAGATACTTCTGCCTGAGGCTCATTCAAATGAGATGATTCTGGTTGAGATACTACTGGTTGAGGTTCTTCCGGTTGAGGCACCTCTGGCTGAGACTCCATTGATTGAGACACTTCTGACTGAGGCTCATTCATATGAGATGATCCCAGTTGAGATGATTCTGGTTGAGGTTCCTCCGGTTGAGACCCCTCTGGTTGAGAATCCATTGATTGAGCTACTTCTGATTGAGGCATCTCTGACTGTTGAGGCATTTGATGTTCCTCTCCAACAACCGAATTTTGCTGCTGTTGTTGTTTTACAGAATCATCGTCTTGATAATTTTCACTAACATTACCCTCAGTAACACTATCCCCGTTCCCTTTAGAAAGGTCAGCCTCCTGAGCATCCCCTGATGATAAGTCAGGATTTTCCGATTTACCAAGATCTTCAGAAGAACCATCATTCTTTTGAGAGCCTGAATCTTCTTCAGATTTAAGAACATTAAAATAATTGATTTTCTTTATTATTTCACCCATGTGAACCCTTCTTTTAAGCTCCTCTATACGCTCTTTGATAAATTTCTTGGTCTCTTCAAGATCCGTAGTCTTATCCAACTTTAAAGCAAGAGTTTCATCACCAACAGAATACTTTATCCAATCCCTATAATCATTTTTTTCTTCATTAACATGATGCCTGAAGCTTTCCTCACTAGCCTTGCTCAAATTCTCATAAAGATGTTCAAGATTCTTTATCTCCTCTCCATCCTTTGACTTAAAAATCTCTTCTTCCTTTACAGGTGAAAGTGCTTTTTTTGCTTCTTCAGGCATTTTTATCCCTCATTTAATCATACATGCTTAACAATATGCTTAAGCAGCCTCATCTGAAAATCATGCTTTTCTTTGGCACTCATAAGACTTTCAGCAAGCTCCATTTCTTCAACCACATCCCTTAACCAATTGGAAAAATCATTCTTATCATCATTTACATGATAGTAAAAAAGATCATCTCCCATATTATCCATATACAGTGCCAAATCTTTTACGCTATTAATCACGTTCCCATCATTCAGAACAAAGCCCTTCTCATCCGGCAGCTTTTTTTTTAACAAATTTATCCTCTTAGTCCTCTTTTTTTTTGTAGTCTTAACCATACAAATCACCCCTTTTCAAATAATACAAATAAAATAATATAAAAAACTTGCTATTTTTGTCCCTTTCTGAAGACAGTTACACTTGGCGTTTCAGATATTTTCACTTTACCACTGGCCTTATTAATCCTTAATATAATGTCATTTAAAACATTCATATAAGCCACGAAAGCCTCATAAGGACTGCCAAAAGGATTAAAAATATTATGGATAGCACCATCTGAAAACCACTTAGTACTCATATAATAAAAATGATCGCTTATAGTAAGCCATCGCCAATCCTGCAATAATTCCTTATCTTTACTCTTTTTAATTGCCTCTTCCATGCCAAATATTTCAGTCAGGGAATTATTTTGCATGGGATTTCCCATCCAGGCAGATAAGTCCCTTTCATTATCAGCCCACGAAACAAAATCATGCATGTCCACCTCTCCTTTTGCTGTACAATTATCAAAAGCCCCTCCCGGAGTAACAAATTCATTTCCATCTTCTATAACTTTCAGTGGAAACTTTTCCAAAAAATCAAAAATCCCCTTTTCTGGGGAATGGTGCTCCCCAAAGGTCTCATAATCCATAAAAATATTAACAATCTCTCCATTGCTTTTCAAACCATCTATCCAACCTGCATATTTTTCAGCAGTCAAAGGAAATTCCTTCCAACCCTCATCCGAGAATCTAAAAGCAATATCATCGCTAAGCTTGTAATTCCGGAGCAAAACCCCTGACTTTCCGTTACTAACAGTCCTGTAAACAAAATTAGGATTCCTCCAACCCAGCAAATGGTCTGCACCCTCTGCAAGCATCCCCTTATAACCCATTTCCTCCACAAAACCTGCCATTTCGTTATTCATAACAAGCTCTGTATTTCTAAATACCACCGGTTTTTGCCCAAATAACTCATAAATCTTTTTTTCATGCAGGACAACCTGCTCTTTAAATTCTTCTTTCGAAAAAATATAAGAAAGCGAATGATAATAAGTTTCCGCAAGAAATTCCACACAACCAGTATCAGCCAATTTTTTAAAACTATCAATAACTTCAGGAGCAAAATCCTCAAATTGTTCAAGTGCCGTCCCTGAAATGGAAAAAGCAACTTTAAATTTATTTCCTGACTCTTTTATTACTCTCAAAAGAGCTTCATTAGCAGGCAAATAGCAATTCAGGGCTATTCTTTTACAAATATCTCTGTTTCTCTCATAATCAAAATAACTCTTATTGGTATCTATATCAAATACATTAAATTTCACAAGCCTGTGGGGCTGATGAACCTGAAAATACATACAAACACTTACCACTTAAACCACCCCTTTTCAAACGACCGTCAAATGAACTTAAACACTAACTGACTTTTTCATCAATTGTAAAAACTATCCAAAACATTCCTGTAAACATTAACACACTTAACAGCAGCAGAATCCCAATTATGCTCAAAAACCTCTTCAGAGGCACTCTTACTCATCATTCCATACATTGACTTGTAATTCAGAGCCGCAAGAATCATATTGCTCATCATATCAATATCCCAGAAATCCACCTTAAAACAATGCTTCAGGACTTCTGAAACCCCTGAACTCTTTGAAATCACACAAGGTGTCTTATTCCTCATCGCTTCCAAGGGTGTTATCCCAAAAGGCTCCGAAACGGAAGGCATTACATAGAGATCAGCCATCCTATAGGCTTTATCTATATCGCTCCCCCTTAGAAAACCCGAAAACAAAAGATTCTTACCTAAACCCAACTCAGCCGCCTTCTCAATCAAAAACTGCTCCATATCTCCCCCTCCTGCCATTATAAAAGTCACAGAAGGATCATAATCCACGACCTTTTTGGCGGAATGCAGGAAATATTCTGGACCTTTTTGTACAGTAAACCTGCCCAAATATAGCACAGTCTTACCATTTCTAGGCTTGCTTTCAACTTTTGAGCAATCGGTAAAATCCACTCCATTGTGGACCACCTCAACCTTCTCAGGGTCCACCCCATAATGCTCAACAACCCTCTGTTTTGTAAGATTGCTGACAGCAATAATCTTATCCGAAGCATGAAAACCCTGCCTTTCTATATCATAAACCTTCTGATTAGGATTTCCACAGGTCCTGTCAAATTCAGTAGCATGTATATGGACCACCAAGGGCTTACCTGTCTCCCCTTTAGCCTTTATTGCCGCAGGATAAGTCATCCAGTCATGCGCATGAATAATATCAAAATCATCCACACTGGCAATTATTTTCACCTTATCAGCATAACGATGTACTTCCTCATAGAGATCTTTACCATAAACGCTCCCTTCATTATTGCCATAATTGTTCATTTCAAGACACTTAAATTTCTCCAACCTTTCCTCATAAGTCTGAGAATTGACATACTCCCCCAACAAGGAATTAATTGCTTTAACCTTGAAAGACTTATTATTTAAAAACACATTATTAGCAGTTATTATTTTCACATGAGTAGAATTCGGGTCACAATCCCCTATCATCTTCGGCAAAACAAAAGTAATATCAACATCGTTCGCACTCATAGCTTTAGTCAGCCCGTGACAGGCAGTGCCAAGCCCTCCAGCATTAAAAGGAGGAAACTCCCACCCCAACATTAACACTTTCATCTGCATCCGCCTCTTGCCATTCCGACCATTCTTTGAAAATTGGCATCTTGCTATTATTTAAAGTTTTTGCAAAAGTACTTTATTTGTCACAAAAGTGTCACAAAAACAAAAAATGAAACATTTTTATATCATTATCCAACACCAAACAATATCTCTATGACATAAAGCCACACCAGGTGATAAATAAATGGAAAAGCTAGATGAAAACGACAGAACTATATGCAGGGAACTAATCAAAGACCCACGATTGAGTGACAACAAAATTTCACGGAATACAGGCATCCCTGTGAAAACAGTGAACAGGAAAAGAAAAAGACTAGAAAATGGCAATGTTATCAATTATATGACATTTATAGAAAATAATTCGGAAGGAACCGGCAAATTTGGGTCAATGGCTCAATTCGTAATAACATTCAGGCAAGGAATAACAAGAAAATTATTTATTGAAAACCTCCAGAGAGTAGGATTCACTTACCACGAAATAAAACATGTCAGGGATGCCTACATAGGAGAATACGAAGGCCGGCTTTCATACATCCTTAACATAGAAAGCAGAGTACAAAGTGATCTCCTGGAAGTATTCAACTCAGACATAATCCCTAAACTACAAAATATGCTGGGCCACGACTGCATTTACGAAACAAGAGTTATTTACCTGCATAGCAATGTGACTAAACTGCACAATTACATAAAAGACTTCAACATAAAAAACGGCAAGATCAAAGATGACTGGCCCAATGAGAACATATATACCTGGGAGTAACAAAAAAGCCCTACACTACTTCCCTTTTCATTCTTTTTATTCTTCTTTTCATTCTTTTTATTCTTTTATTTTAATTCCAAAATAACAAAGCTAAGCTTCTTTTTTAAGAAACAAGAATGCAAGCCACTTGTTATACTCTGTTAGATATAATATTAAAAATAATTAATTACAATAATATAACTTAATAGTATAAAATAAACAGCG
>CAYOOQ010000050.1:0-8268 GCA_964405675.1 uncultured Methanosarcinales archaeon
ACAGAATTTATCTTTACTGGGTTTTCTGATGCAATCACTACTTCTTTCATCAATTGATGCAAATACCTCTGGATTATAAATTTAACCCTTTTAAGCTTAAAGTATTGAGAAATTATATTTAATCACAATAAATATAAAAACGCCAACAACAAGTGTAATCTCAGTGGCGTCTAGGTAATTCATTAACCAATTGTCAATAGCCAATCTTTTCTATTACATTTTATGGATATCTACACATCCTAGTAGCAAAAAAATTAAAATATGTGCCTAGATAGTTTAAGTGTATGGAAGAAAGATTAAAAACTTATATAAAAAATTGCTCTCCTTCGGCTTTTGGAGAAGCTTCATTTGATGAAATAGAAATTAAAAAACTTGCTGCTGGTTGCTATAATGTGAATTATCTAGTAAGGATAAATAGTAAGAAATATGTTTTTAGACTAAATATTCATAGTGATGAATGCGAAGGTGGTAATCTTGGCAGGGAATATGCGGTACTAAAATATCTAAATGGATTGTACTCTCCAGATGTTATTTTATTTGATAATAGTTTCGATTACCCTCTTCTAGTTGAACAATTCTGTGAAGGAAATAAAATTACCGAATTAAATAAGCAAATTATGCAAAAAATTGCTTTTGCTCTTGGAGCAATTCATAAACAAAGCAGTCCAATTAAAGAAAAACAGGGGAAAAATCTAAAAGATTTTTATACGAGCATTTTTGAATCCAGAAGACCAACCTTAGAAAAGAACAGCACTATGAAAAATGAATTGTCAGATTTTATTAAAAAAGCCGAAAATTATGTTATTGATAAAAACTCAAAGTTTGCTGAATTGATCTTACAAGGATTGTTACATGGAGATATGCATTGCGATAATATTCTTATTAGCGATTCAAATATAGTATTTGTCGATTGGGAAAATACTAAGATGGGGGACCCTGTATTTGACATAGTCGCTTTTTTCTATGAAAGCGAGAATCTACAATATTTTGATAAAAGTAGAAGTCTTACCCCCGAGCTTAAAGAATTTTTTATTGATGAATATTTAAATGTTAATCCTGACAGACACCTAAGGGAGAAACTTGAAATTATTTATCCATTGAGATGGCTTGAGGATACACTTTGGCTCGCTTCAAGAATAATAAATTATGAGGATATTCCAAAAGAATCAAGGGATAAACCATTAGATAGATATAAAGAATTGTATAGGTTCAATCTATACAAACTCCATAAACTTTGGAAGAATTGATGCTTGAGCTTGGAATGTGTCAATTTCGTGTAAATTTTAATTTCTGAAATAAAAGAGCCATAGGATAGTATGTACATGCTGATGAGAATTAAGATTATTATTTGGTCTTAAAACAGACTGGCTAATATAGTTGGTAAAAAAATAGTAAGCCCTATCAATAATAAAACAAAAGATTAAGGATAACTGGACAAAAATAACAACAACATTGGCGGCTGACGAACATTTAGCTGCACAAAATGTTCTACGGGGCACTCCGGAGGAGCCATCCCTCGCCCCGTCAGTGCCATTCTTATTTTTGTCTGAAAAGATATGTTCATAGTCTAAGTATTGAGTTTAAAGGTAATCAGCTACATATATGCATATAATAAGCAGATTTAAATAAAAGAGAGTATTACAGGTAGATAACTAAGAAAACAGCATTGTTTGCCAAAACATTTTTTCTTAATTGCGAGTGTAGATTTGATAGATGTTAAGATATATGAGGGATGCCAAGATGAGCAAAATATTTTTTATACCAAATAAAAGAGAAAAAAACGATAAAATAACACAAAAGGAAATTGAAACTGGAAGTCTGAAGATTCCGGAAGATAACAAGAGGCATTTTCCTGAAGAAAGTTGTGATGTTACTATAATTGTTGATGATGTTGAGTACACCTGCCCATTTGTGATAAAGGACACGGGGGCAAGGGTAAGGTCTTATACGATTGAATTAGGCACTGAGCTTTTTGAAAAGATAGGGATTAAGGCTACTGATATTCTGGAGTTCGAGAGAATTGATGATACAGTGTATAAATTGTGTAAGTAGATTATCTTAAACATATTATTTTTTTATATTTAAACCCTGATGAATTATAGAAATATAATTTGAAAACAAAAATAAAAATCTTTTGAAGTTTTGTAAATGATTCTTAAAAAGAAAAAATTGTATTATCATTCCTTACTAACTTTTACTGCTTTTGGTCCCCTGTCTCCAGTCTCAACTTCAAATTCAACAGCGTCGTTTTCTTCCAAAGAAGCATTGTCATTGATACCACTCATATGAACAAAATATTCTTCGCCGTCATCTCCACTAATGAATCCAAAACCTTTCATCTGATTGAAAAATTTTACTGTGCCTTTCATATTCTCACCTCCACATACTTATTGATTGTAAATTTTAAATCATAAACAAATAATTATTGAGGGGCAATTAGCGCCTCCTCCTGTTCTGCTGCCTTGGAGCAGCTTCTATATCAGTTGAATTGCATATCCTGCAACTAAAGGTTGTAACTGATCTAGATTTCCTACCATGGGTGTAGTTAGTCCTGGTCCTGACTTTCCCTCCCCCGCATTTATTACATTTCATTAAAAACACCTCGAATCAAAACGGATGATTACCTCATCCAAATTTTGTAATATCATATAATATACGAATTTATAACCAAAAATAGGTAATTTGCATTTGATTTCTAAAACACAAGACTAGAAATTCCTGATTATGGCAGATAAGAATAAGAGGGTATATTTAAGAGTTTACTTTTTTAGCATGTGAAAATTGAGTTTATGCAAATTAAAAAATTTTGAATTAATCGGAAGTTTTAAATAAGCATTTATTAGGGGGAGGAATAATAAAGGTTATACTAAAATGGACGCATCAGAATTTTTTGGGATAATGGGATTTGGTTTTCTATTTTTTGTGCTTATTTTCGTTGGGATTCTTGTGATTAATGTTTTTCTTTATGTGTATAAATCCCTGGCTTTTATGTACATTGGAAAAAAAGCAGGAGATAATCTGGCCCCATTAGCCTGGATACCTTATGTTGGAAATACTATTGTTGCTTACAGGTCTTCAGGTATGCATTGGTGGCCATGGATATTTATAGCCATTTATATGCTGTCGTTTTTACCATTGATGTTTTTGGACTCCATTATTGTTCCAATAGTAATTTTTGTGTCAATTGTAATTTATGTAGTATTCTTTATAATCTGGCTTTGGAAACTATTTGAAAAGGCCAATTGGCCGGGTTGGATGGCACTCCTTTACATAATCCCTGTTGTTAATTTAGTGATTTTAGGAATAGTTGCCTGGATGAAACGGGAATAGTTGTATATTAAGAAAAAGACGTAATTAATCCTTCTTCATTTTTTATATGCAATAAATATTGAAAAAATAAATGAGAAAGATGAATAATAGAAATGATAGTTCCTGCCGTGAGTATTATTTGGATTTGCTTTTTTTAAGATAAACTGCAAGACCCCCCAGGTCCTGGCTTTTGAAATACAGTACATTGTCAACATAGGCGTGCATAAAGGATGTGCCGGTGCCATTGTTGTTAGGATCTTTTTTATTGGTGTCTGCAAAAGAGTACCAGTTGATAAAATTACTTGTCTGGCTTGTCCTTTCCCTGTGAGCAAGTATAAACCTGGTGAATTCCGGATGGAGCTCTTCCCCTTCATCCGCTATTATTAATTCGAGATTGTTACCCTTTATATTGCTGCCAACCAAAACAGATTTTGAATCATCAAAATTATTGCCATGGGTATAAGCATTTAAGACAGCTTCATACAGGGCTGTAAAAACATTACCACCAAAACCCTTTTCTTCACATTCTTTTGCCAATGGTGATATGAAATTCCTTATTTCATTGTAATAATTTCCGCCTACAGGAGGCAGCTCATGCCTTTGAAAATAACCCGGGACAGAGATTTCCGGTATGTCATCTGATTCAAGGTTTACTTTCCCCCTTAGTGAATCCTTGACTAACCTGGAAGAATACAATGAAAACATATCGTTATTGTTTTGTGTCATTAAGTAGTGGTTAAAATTACAAGTATTTAAATTTAACTATTTAGCGTGGGTTTAAGCCTGCAGGAAGAATTAATTATAACCGGAACAGATCATTCTTAATTAAGCTCGAAGGAATATCCTGATTCAGTTTTTATTGTCTGCCCTTTTGTATTATACATAAAATTTCTACCTACAAAACTATAATCCTCCGGCCTTTTTAGCACAATTCTCTCAAGAGGAATAGGTATTTCCTGTGTCATGCACCGCAGGCTTCCACCATAAGAATTTGTTTTTTTAAGGGCAAAAGGGGTTGTGATTACATCATAACCAATGTCTTTTAAAATATTTTTTGTTTTTTTAGCTCTTTTGTCAAGTATAATTTTTTCGCCAAATTCAACGAAACCGATGGATGCGTATACAGCTTCTTCCAGTGGAATGGTTTGAAGGGAGTAATTTGTTTTATGTGCCATATCCACCCCTTTTTCAATCAGCTTAGGATGGTTATATGTTAATAATGTTTGCGCTGCGTTGCATATGTTATAGACCAAATCAATATGTGGGAATTCTGATGAAAAAAGTTCTCTTTTTCCGTTTACTTTTATATGGCTTAAGGAGTCAAGCTCTTCAGAAATATCAAAATAGAAACCATTTTCAACCCCCAATACATTGTGGGTTGCTTTTTGTTTACTTTCAGGGTTTGCAGTAAGTGAGGCGATAATAAAATTATTACCCTCTAGATAAGTGCCGCCATTCCATGCAAAATGGGGTTGGAAATCCGGCTGGCATGTACCCTTCTGAACATAATCACATTTACCATCTGGATAAAAAAAGAATTCGTCTCTTGGCCAGCATACAGAAGATAGTAATACAGGAATATCATTTTTTTCGAGTTTTCTGGCAAGCAATGTTGGCAGGTATTTACCATGGGCATCGTTAGAGCTAATAATAAGTGTTTCATCCATAAATTTTCAGGAGTTCTTAAAGATTTTATATATTTATCTACTGAAAGATAGTTATTCTTGTTGAATAAAAGCTCCAACCAGTGTCATAAAATTTTTGAATCTTTTCCTGGCTTGTTCCTTTTTATTTTTTCAAAAAAACAAAAGATTTATATTCTTAAATATATGGAATTTAAGGTATGGCAAAAGTTATAGGTTCAGTATTACTGGAAATTAAGAAGTACATAAATAATAAGTACACAAAGGATTCATTTAATGAGTTGGTTAACAAATCAGAAAACCCTGAAACACAGAAATTGAAAGGGGCAGTTATAATAGCCAGCGAATTTTACGATTTTGATCTGATGGAAGATGTTCAGGGATTGTTCCGTAAGCATTATGGGGATGATGAATTCAAGAATATGCTTTATGCCATGGCGGATAACACCCTTAAAGGGGTAATGGGATTGCTTGCCAAATTCGTATCACTGGATAGAATCCTGCAGGATGCCCAGAAAAAATGGAATACCTTTTATGATACAGGAACTATTGAACCGGAAAAAATAACAGAAAATGAATATAAAATAACCCTCAGGGACATACCCCAAAAAGAAAATTTCATATACGGTACCCACTTCTTCTTTGAAAGATTATTCCAGATAGCTACTAAAAAAGAAGTAACAACAACAATAAACAGAAAGGGCGAAGGGTTAGTGGAATACAGGATTTTGATTAAGTGAATGTGGTTAGAGGTACAAGTATTTACTTGAGAATTTGAGAAAAGTTTGTTTTTGGATTAATACATTCTGATATGGAGAATGGTCAGGATTTTAGGGAGCTTGCTTGGTAGATTTACAATTTTAAAATTGAATGAAAATATATTTGTCTTTCAGTTTTGTTGATATTTAAAAAATTAAAACACTATTTTAACTAAACTCATATTAAAGATTTAAAAACAATAATTGATAGGACTCATCTTCATAATTGATTTTTGTAGTAAGATAAAAAAACATCCCTTAAAAGATTAATTATATTTTTACAGAGGATTTGGGAAATAAACAATTTTTTTGATTTATATTTTATGAGCAAGAGAATATGAGTAGCAAATTCAAAAATCAATAATAAACCGGCCATAAGTCGTTTGGATAAATTTTTGGATAAGTATTCCATACACCACCACAATATTTATTCATACTACAAAATTTACATTGTGGTTCTTTAGTATTTGAATCTTCAAAGCTGTGTCTTGGTTTATTATCCTTGAAATCATTAATGATCATAGCTGGTTTTTCACTCAAGATCGCTCTAGATTCTGATGAATACTTCCAATATTTTCCAAGATAACAAACAGGAATACCTCTTGTTACAAAAGCTATATTATAATCTGAACATTTATCAAAACCCTTTTGAAGTTCTTTTTCAATTTTATTAAATCTTGGAACAAGGGAGCGATGTTCCCATCCCCTTGAGATCGCCCAGGGTACAAAGAATTGTATGAATTTGATTTCGGGAAATTTTTTGTTTATAAATTCCACAAAATTAACAATTTCAAAATTATTTGTTGTAATAACATATGCGATTTGTACTTCAACACCTAAATCAATAAGGTTCCTTATCCCTTTAAGGCTTTTTGAAAGGCTTCCTTTAACATTTGTAAGCTTATCATTTGTTGTTTCGTCAAAAGAATGGATGGATACAAGTGCCAAATCAACACCTGATTCTGTAATTTTTTTTGTGTATATCTTATCATGAAAACTCATTGCATTAGTCTGAATTTTTACCTTCTTGTCTAATGATTTAGCGTATTGAATAATATCTGAAAGATAAGTAGCAACACAAGGTTCGCCACCAGTAAAACTAATCATAGGATAATTCATATCAACAGCATACTTTCTTACGAGTTTTTTTGCTTCTTCATAGCTTAAGCTCTCATTATCATCTGCTGTACAGCAAAACAGGCATTTTTGATTGCACCTGTAATCAAGTTTTATAAAGGCTTCAGACATTTATATTCCTTAATCAATTTTGTTGAAAATCTACCAAAAAGTTCATCGTGAATCCATTTCCACCAATATTTGGTCCTTAATAAACTGCCAAGATGGAAAACTTAGTTTTCTTACTTCATTTCTCTTGTAGAGAAATATTCATTGGTCAGTCCAAGGTTTTCTTGATACTTTTTTTTTGGAACATCCAGAGCTATGCACCAAATTTTACCCCTCCAAAACATACTAGTTTTCGCGGATTAGGATAAATCATCATTTCAACGGTAGGGGATGATCTTGCAACTAATAAACCAAAAATTTTAGTTATTTATTTTCTTTGGAATTTATGTAAATATATAAAAATTGCCTTAAATTTGTTGACTTTATTTTTTTTCATTTCTTAGTATGTTATTAATCCAAGTCATCTTTGTGTTTTTGAAAATCCTCCTTAATACAATGTAGACAGTGGTTATCAAAACAATCATTTGTAAGTGAAAAACCGGCAAAATGTATCTTGTTTGGATGTGATCAGTTAACAATGAATATACTAAATATGGAGGTATTGTCCAAAATATTAAATTTCTAAAAGTCAGCAGATCTTTTCTACTCCCAATGAGATAAATGGGTATTAAAATAATACTTATGATAAGGAGAATATTTTCATATGCAGTAAATCTGCCTCGGTTAAAATAATTTGTTAGCTTATTTTTTAATGGTTCTTTTTTAAAATGAGAGATTTTTTCTTCTATTTCTGGGATATTTTTTGTTCTTGTAAAATTATAACCTTGTTGTTGTGCAGATTTTAGTTTTTCATCGGGGACCATTTCTGTAAGTACTGTTTCTTTGGTCATGACAGAAAATATAATCGGAAAATTCATAACATAGAACCAGCCGGCAACAACCAGAATAATTGTTATAAAAATGGCCAAGTTTTTCTTAAACTTAATGTTACTTATAGTATATAATGCCACAGGAATTAACAAATTAACAAACGCTGTGTTTCTGGTTAAAAGTGTTAATCCTATTACTGAACCCACTAAAATACTTGTTTTTGGAGAATTTAGTTGAGGGTATTTGATCATTATTAAAAGAGTTAGAGCAACCATTGCCAATAATGGTAAATCTGATGCATAATAGTTAAGTAGCCAAGTATGAGTATGGGGAAGGGAAACGAACAAAAATAAAATAGATATAGAAAATATTCTATTTGTGTAATGTGAAGCTATTTTATATAAAGATATCAAAAGCAGCATATACCAAAAGATGTTTACTGAAAGGTATGTTGTCGCAGTGAATCCGAAGATTAATATTGCTATTGCAGCAGGAATAAACAT
>CAYOOQ010000051.1:0-8053 GCA_964405675.1 uncultured Methanosarcinales archaeon
TAATCTGAAAACTTTTAATTTTTATTCTCTTTAGATTTGAAAGCAATTTTTGATTAAAATCCATTTTATTAAATCAGCAAGAATTGTTTTTCTAATTTGATACTCCTTCAACCATAAAGATTAATAGTAACAACCGATGCTATCTTACATTTTCAATATGATAAAACTTTTGACTCTAAACCAAATAATTTTTAATGGCTAAATATATGAAGAGCAGTCTCTTTTCTGGTCTATTATTCCCACTCTAATCCTATCTATTATGTTATTCAATAAAAACGGAATATTTTTAAATTTAAAGTATAATTCAGGTCTATAGTAATCTATAGTTTGGAAAAGAGGTGTGAAAATGGAAAAAAAAATTTCAATTTTTATGATAATTGTCGCGTTACTTGGGATATTTATCTTAAGCGGATGTGATCAGGAAGATGAAGCAATACCTTCGCCTACCCCTGCGGAACAGGAGACAGAAGATGATGCTCCGGAACAACTACAACAAGAAGAGCCAATAGAAGAAGAACATGATTCTGCAGAACTATCCGGATGTAGCGAGCTTCCTGATAAACTGATTGAATGTGAGCCTTTTTCATGTGAATTTGAACACATTATGACTGGCGAAATGATGACCAGAGAAATAGTGGGGCTTGTGGATGGAAAATGTCATTATACCGAATCTATGCCAAATGACGGCACCATGGATTGTGAATACTCAGAAAGCATAAGAAAGACCATAGCTCAATATTACAGTGACCTTGAAACCGGAAGTGAATCAACATACACGATTGATGGTGAGGAAGTTGAAGATCCACTCCAGGAAGTAATGAATAGGGGCGACTGTACAATTTCAGGATATTAATTCCTTTATTTTATTTTTTATTTTATTATTGTTTTTAATTCTACTTTTTATCTTTCTAAGACCTATGGGAATTCCAAAAAAATCAAATTTGCTATTCCCCACCCAAAATAATTTAAAGAAGCTTTACCAATATACATATAACAAGGGTGGTTAAAAATGAAAATTGTCAGAACCATTGATTCGTTTTATCCTCATTTAAATTGTAATATTGAACAAGCATACAGGATTAGTAAAGGGCTTGTGGATAAAGGTATTAAATCTCCTGTGTTCACAAAAGATGATAAATTCGATGGATTTACTGGGGATGAGAATTTTTACGGGGTTGATGTTAAAAGGTTTAAGAAAAGTATCGGTTTCATGAGTTTTTTATACACGCCGGATATAATGTCTGCTTTGATTGATGAAAAGCCAGATATAATTCACGCCCATGGCTACAGAGGCTACATACCTGGAGTCTCATACAAGGTTTCAAAAAAACTTAATATACCTTTTGTACTAAATACCCACGGCGAACTTTTAAATTATGGGAAGATTTCGGGTAAGTCGGTAAGATTGCCATACAGGGCATTTGATTACTTAAGAAAAAAAATAATTATTGAAGCCTCTGCTGTTGTTGTTTCTTCAACACATGAAAAACAAGCAGCTGTTGATTTAGGTATTAGTGAAAATAAAATTTATGTAATCCCTGCGGGTATTGACTTTTGTGACTATGATTCTACCAAAGGAAGAAGAAAAAGAAATGATGGCATCATAAGGATCCTTCTTTCAGGAAATTTATTAAAGAACAATAATCTTATGCCTATTTTGGAGGCTATTAAGCAAATATCTCCTCCAGAAATAGAACTCAGGGTACTTTTGAATAATAAAAATCATATTAAAATCAATGATGAGTATTTAGTTGGGATTAAGTCTTATGCCGAAAAAAATGATATTAAGGTTAGTTTCTCTGATAATTTGCAAGGTAAAGAAGAGATTATAGAATACATTGATTCAGATTTTTTTATAAGTACACCAGTCTCAGGAAATGAAGATTTTCAACTATTGCAGGCGGCTGCAAGCGCCCTCCCTGTAATCTCAACACCCGTTGGTTTGGCAGGAGATGTAATTACACAAGATAAAACAGGTTACATAATTGATTTTGAAGAGCTTAAGCATCCTGTTTACCTTGGTGAAAGAATAAAAAGATTGCAGGATATAAAGAAGAGAAAAGAATTCGGCTCAAAAATTAAAAAAATAATACAAAGCAATTACCAATGGGATGATATTATCATGGAATATGAAAAGATGTATCTAAAAATCTCCGGCAAATGATTTTTTTATTGGGCTTTTTCTTAACTAATTACTTAATTGATTAATTCATTACTATCGTATTGACGTTCACGCCATGATTATTATGGTTTTTATCATCAAAATTATTATTGGTCTCAATATAATACCTCTTATCATCATTAATGCCTTATAATCAAGAATAATCATAACTTTTTCATCATTACCTCATTTATATCCATGTACTCGGAAACATTTATAAAATAGGTAATTACCAACTTATTGAATTAAGGATAAGGGGTTATGCGTTTTGAACAAAAGGATAAGTTTTATACTAAGCATCATTTTGACAATATTTATATTCGCAGTCATTTTCTTCTCAATCGACATATCTCTTTTTATTGAAAATATAACTAAAATAAATCTCTGGTTGTTTATTCTCTCGTTAATCCTCCTATTTCCACCTTTTTTCTTATTCGCATACCGTTGGCATATCATGGTAAAAGATTTCAGGGAAATCAGTTTTTATGACAGCTTAAAGCTTTTTTTTGTAAGCCAGAGTATTAACATAGTAACTCCTTCAAAGGTTGGTGATTTCACTAAAGCCTATTTCGTAAGAAATGAAAAATTCAAGGGTAAAGTAGCTTTGGGAGCTTGTTTTTTTGAAAAAATACTTGACCTTTTCGTCCTTTCAATATTTGCAATTTTTGGAATATTGTTTGCTTATTCACAGATTGCATCTTTTTTCATATTATTTTTTTTGATTTTTCTGACTTTATTGCCATTGTTTATATTGGTGGTTAACTTAAAAAATGACAGCAGGTTGATGAGACTTGTAAGACTATTGGTGCCCTTTAGGAGCATCAATAAGATTATTGAAGAGATCTTATTGTACTTTCAACTAATAAGAAAAAACAAAAAAAATCTTGTGAACATTTTCATCATAAATATTCTGCTTTGGATTATATTTATCTACCAGGCCTACATTCTTCTTTTAGCTTTAGGTATAGAAATAAATTTATTGGCGGCTTTTGGTCTTTTGCCACTCGGAATTTTTGTGGGCCTTCTCCCTTTGACTGTCTCAGGAATGGGTACAAGAGACGCAGCTTTCATACTTCTTCTTTCCGCCTACGCAGACCCAGCTGTGCTGGCTCTCTTTGGTATACTTTTCAGTCTCCGCTACATAATACCTGGCATTATCGGCCTGATATGGGCTAAAGAAATATTGGTAAAAAAATGACTCATTAATCAGATCATGTATTCATTTGATAAATTTGAATACTTTAGGTACTCTAAATGTGCTTTGATTGTAAAAAATCAATCAACCACCAGTGCCTCTCCCAACACCCACATACGTAAAACCCATGTCCCTCAATTTAATTGGGTTATAGATATTTCTTCCATCAACAATTATTGGTGTCTTTAAGCTTTTCTTTATTCTATCAAAATCAGGGTTCCTGAATTCATCCCATTCAGTTGCAACAATCAAAGCATCACTTCCTTCAACTGCATTAAAGGGTTTTTTACAAAAATTGACTCCTTCAATAATCTTCTTTGCATTATCCATTGCCACCGGGTCAAAAACATTAATACGCGCACCTTTATCCTGTAGCTTTTTTATTATCTCTATTGCAGGAGATTCACGAACATCATCAGTTTTGGGTTTAAATGAAAGCCCCCATACAGCGATAGTCTTACCCTTAAGCTCAATTATTTTTTCAAGCTTTTCTACCACAATTGTCTTTTGCCTTTCATTAATATCTCTTACAGAATCAATAAGCTCCGCTTTGCAGCCGTGTTGCTTAAGGGTGGAACTTAAAGCCCTTACATCTTTTGGGAAACAGCTTCCTCCAAATCCTATGCCTGCCTGTAAAAACCTGCTGCCAATCCTGCTGTCAAGCCCCATGCCTTTTGCCACTTCTTTTATATCAGCCCCTATCTTTTCCGCAAGGCAGGATAATTGATTCATGAAGCTTATTCTGGTTGCAAGCATGGCATTGCTGGCGTATTTTATAAGTTCAGCACTTTTAACCTCAGTAAAAACCAAAGGTCTTGTTGGTCTTGCGATATCCTTATAGATTTCTTCCATTAATTTTTTAGACTTTTCATTTTCCACTCCTACAATTATTCTGTCAGGTGCAAGAAAATCTCTTACTGCCATCCCTTCTTTCAAGAACTCAGGATTTGAAACAACATCAAAATCAACCTCCTGTTTCAGGTTTTTTCTGATGATTTCTTTGACCATATCGGCTGTTCCAACCGGGACAGTGCTTTTATTTACAATTACCTTATACTCATTAATATTTTTGCCAATCTCCTCAGCAACAGAGGTTATAAAAGAAAGGTCTGCCTCACCATCTTCCTTTGGAGGTGTTCCAACAGCAATAAAAATCACTTCAGATTCCACCACTGCTTCTTTAAATTCCGTAGTAAAAATAAGGCGGTTTTCAGAAACGTTTTTTTTAATAAGCTCTTCTAATCCTTGTTCATAAATGGGGACAATCCCTTTTCTGAGCTTATTTATCTTTTCTTCATCAATATCAACACAGGTTACTTTATGACCCATGTTAGAAAGGCAGGTTCCTGTAACGAGACCTACATATCCTGTTCCGATTATCGATATATTCATTTTCAGTACCTTTAATGATAAAGCTATACAGGACATTTAAAAATATTGTTAACCAACTGTCGTTTAAAGAATCCAAACTATTGTTTTACACTTATTTTGTCAGAGAAATATAAGGAGTGTGAACAGCGAATCGGTTTTCCCGCGCGAAGCGCAGTACACACCGATACGTAGGCCCTCTTAACTTCCGTGTTCGAAATGGGAACGGGTGTTTCCGGACCACTTTGGCCGTTCACGAACCCACTGGATTGATTGGTTATTTATAAATCTTTTTGTTTTTCTTCTTTTATTTTCTTTTTAATCTTATTGGCATACTTGTGAGCCAGGTGCAAGGGTATTGGCATCTTCTTATCACCCATATTCTCTGTGGTTATTTCCAGTGCCCTCTGGATTGTTATCCTGTGCCCAGGAGAGACATATATCGGCTTTGCATGCTCTTTGGTTTTAAGCACCTTACCCACATTTTCACCGCCATCAAATATCCCTTCTCCGTCAATTTCTCCATAAACCAAATCTTTTGAAACCCCTATAGTGGGTTTGTCAATCAAAAGGCCCAGATGACTTGCTGTACCTATCCTTCTGGGATGCATTATCCCTTCCCCTGTCACCATCAATATATCAGGGTCTATCTCAAGCTTATGGTAAGTCTCAACTGCAGCCGGGCATTCCCTGTAAGCAACATAATTTCTAAAATGGGGTACTTTAGCATCCATAACAGTATATTTCTTTTCCTTTAAATTGAATTCCCTGTCAAAAACCACTATGACATAAATTATTTTTTTTCCAGTATAAACTGCATCACATCCGGCAATAACCCTATAATCATCAACATCATTTTTAAGAACAATCTTCTTTGAAAGCTTTTCCTGCTCTTTTTTCAACTTTACTTTATCAAGCATCCTAAACACTCTTTTTTCAATAAGCAAAAAAGCATTATTTAAAAATATTGTTTAACTATAAAAGCCTCCATCACTTACTAAAAATCCAATCAGGGACTTAGAAATAGTCAACTGACAAGAAAACAAAAAACTTATCCTTATTTAACAAAAAACTTAAATACTAAGATTGGATTTATATGGAATATGAGCAGTGGTTTAACTGAAAGCATTAAAAAGTTGTTTCATACGATCGGTGTTAACCTTTTCCTGATTCTATTCTCGGTTATTGGTGCAGCCGGAGGGCTCGCACTCGGTTACTTTTATGGTTTTGTAGGTGTTTTTGTAATTGCTTTAGCGTCAGGATTGGGCTTTTTTGGTCACCTTATTGATTCTAAAAGGTCCGAGAGAATCTTTTGATTTCGATGCTCACGGCATCCCTTAAGACCCTTATATATCTTGGACAGATAGTATATTCGAGATTATTATCATCACAATATCTTATTATTCTTTCTTTCTCTTTATCATCATCAAATGCCACAACCACATTAATACCGTTTCTTTCGCGGTGGATAATCTTGAATTCTTTTAGCTCTTCCTTTATCCTTTGGCATTTATCCCTAAGCTCAGTTTGCCTTTCCTTGAGATTTCCTAGCTTCTTATTAGCATCATCTTCATATTTTTTATCAAATTCTTCATTTACATTGCATTCAGGCTCATCCTTAAAACTGATGAATCCTCCGTATCCTAGGTTTACAGCTTTACCTTTGCCAAAACTGCATATAATCACATCAGCATATCTCCCGGGTTCCTCTGTCCAGCCGATTGAGCCGGTAATATCAAGTATAACCTTACAATCGTTCTTTTTGCAAATCTCATAAATTTCTTTTATGGGTTGACTGGCAAAATATCCTGCAGGATCTTCGTATATGATAGCATCTGCTTTTACCGTTATCTTCTCAAGCTCATCAGGAATGATAACGCCATAATCGGTTTTTACCTTTTCAACAACGTAACCATACTTTGGAGGGTAGTCAAGATATCTTAACCATCCTCCCTGGTCCTGGACAAGAACAACTTTTTCCATCCTTTCGGGATTCAAAAATTCAAGCGCTTCCCTTATGGCGTGGTTACCTCTCGACTTCAGATAAATATAGTTATGTCCACTATACTCTCTCAGATATTCTTTAACTCCCATTATAAAATAAAAAATCAAATATTTTAAATTAATTTAGGTTAAATCAATATCAAATTTAAGTTAAATTTATAAATGCCCTGCTTTTCTTTTCCATAATTGCGCGGGGGTAGCAAAGTCTGGTCAAATCGTTCGAAAATTTATTTTTTCGTTTGAGGCTTAATGCGCAGGACTTAAGGGGCGCACTACGCAAGCAGTGCATTTAGGTTATCCTGTCCCTTAGTGGGTTCGTGGGTTCGAATCCCATCCCCCGCATATAATCTTACAGATAATCAGTTCCGAGTTCACAGATAATCAGTTCTGAGTTTTGAGACAAGAGATAATCAGTTCTGAGTTTTGAGTTCACAGTTCTGAGTGCTCAATATCGCTATCCATCCATAAATCTTTAACACCTGGTTCTTCACAACCCTTTTCTTACAAACCCAGTTCTTAAGCCAGCAATAACTCTCAAAACTCACAACTCACAACTCTTCTCCCTTCATTTAATATAACCTATTTGACCCTGGTTAAGTTTATTGACATATTTTCCATTGATACATTTTACTGTTGCAATCCTTTTGTTGCACTCGGGGCATAATAAATCTGTATTTTTAGGAGAAAAATCTTTTGAAAAGACACCTGTAAAATCCTTTGTTATCCTGTCCCTGTGGATTTTTAGAAGCCTTCTTCCCGGGCCCTTTTTGTACTGGACCAATCTCTGGCCACATTTACAGTAAACAGTTAATATCTTATAATCTATCAGCTTATCCATACTTAATTACGTGTATTTTTTATTATTTTTATAATTTATTTCTCTTTATTGTTTATTCAAATTAAAATATTTAGTTGATAAACTAAAACTCACTACAACTGTCAAACTATCTGCATAACTTCACAATCTTAAAATCCAAATCCTTCACAAACCAACTTCTACAATCCCAATTCTTATACCAGCAATAACCCTCATAACTTGAAACTCAAAACTTAGCTCTCTCTTTTCTCTTTCCTTTTCAAAACTACTAACTCAAATTATTTCTTAGACAAAAATAACAATGGCGCTGGCGGGGCGAGGGATGGCTCCTCCGGAGTGCCCCGTAGGGCATTTGGCGTAGCTAAATGGTCGTCAGCTGCCAATGTCAATCAGTTCTGAGTTTTGAGACATCAATTCTGAGAACTCAAGATTGTCATTAATCCCTTAATCTTCAACACCTGGTTCTTCACAACCCTTTTCTTACAAACCCAGTTCTTAAGCCAGCAAT
>CAYOOQ010000052.1:0-7826 GCA_964405675.1 uncultured Methanosarcinales archaeon
AATGTGGCTGCTTTGCCTGTTCCCTATAGGACTACTGAAGATGCTGCAAATTTTCAAAAGTTGAAGAAGGATGGTGAGCAGGCTTTTCCGGTTTTGCTGGATTCCTTTTTATTAAACAGGAAAGAGGTGGCAGAGTTTGCTTTGAAGGCTTCAAAATCAGGTGTTAATTATATAGGGCTTTGCTGTGGTGGGGCGCCTCACTTTATAAGGTCAATGGCCGAGATTCTTGGCAGGAAGCCTACGGCCAGCAGGTTTTCCCCGGATATTTCCTTACATGCAATGCTTGGCTCGAATGTAAAAGATCATAATCAACCGTTTAAGAATGACTGGGAATGATAAAATGGTCTTCAAAACAATAAATATTATAAATAAAGGCCAAAACTAGCTAGGGTAGGTGGGAATATGCTTAAAGAAATAGATGAATTTATTAAAAAGGATGATGATGTGGAGCAAAAAACTTTTGAGACCTTCAGCAGGATTTCAAAGGAAAATTCCATGCCAAAATATAATGTTATGCCAAAAGAGCATGAATCAGAGAGTAGCTGCGAAGAAGAATGAGTCTTAAGGCGAAGCAAAAGCTGAAGGGTTGTACTATCACGAGAGTGCAAAGCAGTAGTTCTATTAATACTTACAGGCAGTGCCCCCGGAAATATTATTATAGTTATGTTGAAGGGTTGCCACAAAAGCCTAATATTTATCAAATAAGGGGTAGGATTGCACATCAGGTGCTTGAAGATTTTTTTAAATTGGATATAAGCAGGCTTTCTTTGAATAAATTTGATGCTAGTAATTTTGAGTTTAGCATGAAAATTCTTTTACAGGATATGCTTTCCAGGCTTTGGAGTGCATCAGAGGAAGAATTTGGTAAGCTTGAAATGAGTAAAAATGAGATTGAAGGTTATAAGCAGGAGACGCAGCATATGATTCAGTGCTGGTTCTTAGATTTTCTGGAAAGACTTAAAGAGTATGAAGGGTTGTATGGGTTTAAGGAGGCTTTTGAAAGGCTAGCTCCTGTTTCTGAAGAGCATTTCTTGTCGGAGGAGATGGGAGTGCAGGGTTATGTTGATGCGATCCATAAGGATGAAGACGGTATAAAGATTATAGATTACAAGACTTCTAAAAAGGATGGTATGACTGATGATTATAGGCTACAGCTTTCAATTTACAGTATTTTGTATCATGAGAAGTATGGGTTTTATCCTTCAAAGGCCGGGCTTTATCTTCTAAAGCATGGGGAAAGGCTTTTGGATGTTGAAGAAGGACTTCTGGAGTTTGGCAGGGAGGAGCTTAAAAAGATTCATTTGTGTACAACCTCTCAAGATGTGAGGGATTATCCAAAGAAGCCTTCTTTTTTGTGTAAATGGAGCACGGGGCAGTGTGATTTTCATGACGAATGCCAGGGTTCACGGTTATGAGTTATGAGTTATGAGTTTTGAGTTGTGAGGTGTATTGCTGGTTTAAGAACTGGGTTTGGAAGGATTGTGTTGTGAAGAACCAGATGTTAAAGATTCAGGGATGAATGTCGGTTTTTAGTTCTCAGAACTCTTGTCTCAAAACTCATAACTGATTATCTGTTGTCTCAAAACTCACAACTGATTATCTGTAAAATGATAATTTGAAATATTGTATTGCTTTGCGTTATATTGTATTTGTTTGGAAAGAAACACTGGCTCTCCTTCGGTGGGGGGTTAGAATTTGGTGATGGAGAGCCAGTGTGTGCCTGCAAAGATTTTACAAACCTTTGCTTGCGATTGTGAGGCCGGCTTACCATCCACCTGGTGGGGGGTTAGAATCAGTGGTGAATGGAAAGCCGGTGTGATCATGTTTTATGTTTCCTTTTTTACTACGAGGTTTTGTGGGGGACGGCGCATCTCTTGCATCCACATGATGCCGATTTTTACCATGGCCTTGTTGAATTTATCTGAAAGTTTGTATCTCTTGTTATAAAGGTCGTATTCAATGATACCCATGCCTTTCATGGGCGTGAGGATCCTGTCGTAAAACTGCCTTTTGTTGTATGATAGTTTTACTTTTTTCCCCTCGTAGCCTTGCTCATTAAGCTGTGCTGTTAATTTGCCTTCATGAAGGGAATTTGCGAAGTAAGACATCTCTGTTTTTCCTATTTCTCCACCGTTGTCTTTCATTTCGTCTATAAGCAGCCTGGCGACGATATTTTGTTGTTTGGTGGCGAAGATTACTTCGTATATGTCATCGGGCATATTGAATTGATCAAATAATATTACCATTATTCTAATTTTAATGACAACACTAATATATAAATATTTCGATTAGTATACATAAAGCTATATTAATTGTTTTGTTTTTTTTCTTTTTTTTCTTTTTTTCCTGCTTTTTTGTGTTTTTTGCTTGTTTTAGGTGTAAGTTTTTTTGCTGATGGCGATAAACTTTTATAAAAGTGTGACTTGACAATTGAGATGAATTACATTGATCTTGCGAATGTTTATGAGGAGATTAATTCTACAAGCAAAAGGCTTGAAAAAACTCAGATTATAAGCAATCTTTTGAAGCAGACGCCTGATGAAGAGTTGAATACCATTATTCTGCTTCTTGAGGGAAAGATTTTCCATTATTGGCAGAAGCTTAAGCTGGGGGTTGCTGCAAGAACGGTGGTTAAGGCTATTAGTGTTTCCTCGGGGAAGAGTGGTGATGAGATTGAGAATGAATGGCGTAGGACAGGTGACCTGGGGCTGGTTGCTGAGAATTTCATAACCAATAAGGTGCAGACGACTCTTTTTTCGGGAAAGCTTACTGTGGGGAAGGTCTATGATAATCTTGCAAAACTTGGCTCTTTGGAAGGGACAGGAACTGTTGACAGGAAGGTTAAATTGATTGCAGAGCTTTTGACTAGTGCGAGTCCTATTGAGGCTAAGTATATTACGAGGTCTGTCTTGGAGGATTTGAGGGTTGGTGTTGGGGAAGGTTTGCTGAGGGATTCTATCGTGTGGGCCTTTTTTAAGGAAGAGTTAGGGCTTTCTTACGATGGAAATGAGAATAAGTTGATACTGCCGGATGATAATAGGGAGAGCTATGAAAACCGTGCAAATGCTGTTCAGTATGCTTATAACATAAAAAATGATTTTGCTGAAGTAATTAAAATCGCTAAGTACGATGGTTATGAGGGGCTTTTGAATGTAAAAATTGATGTGGGCAAGCCACTTAAATCAATGCTTTATCAAAAGGCCAAGGACATAGATGATGCTTTTAAGATAGTTGGTAAGCCAGCGGCTTTTGAGTATAAATATGATGGGTTCAGGGTACAAGTACATTATAATAAAGGTGAGGTGTTGCTTTTTACAAGGCGACAGGAGAATGTAACTGCACAGTTTCCTGATGTGGTGGAAAGTGTTAAAGGTCACCTGAAGGCTGAAACAGCGATACTTGATACAGAAATTGTAGGATTTAATCCGTCAACAAACCAGTATATTTCTTTTCAGGAGGTTTCCCAAAGGATAAAGAGGAAATATGATATAAAAAAGCTTGAAGAGAAATTTCCTGTTGAAGTTAATGTTTTTGATATAATGTATCTTGATGGTGAAAGCAGGCTCGATCTTCCTTTCCAGCAAAGAAGAAGACTGATCAGCGATATTATTGAGCCGAGAGAAAGAAAAATTGTTCTTTCAAGAATTATTGTTACTGATCAAAGGGACGAGGCAATGGATTTTTATAATGAATCCCTTGACAGGGGTGAGGAAGGAGTAATGGCCAAGAATCTGGATGGTGTTTATAAACCAGGTTCCAGGGTGGGTTTTGGGGTTAAGCTAAAGCCGGTGATGGATTCCCTGGAGCTTGTTATTGTTAGCTCTGAATGGGGTGAAGGGAAAAGGGCTAATTGGCTTACCAGTTTTACGTTGGCTGTTAAGACGGAGGAGGGTCTTAAAGAGGTCGGAAAGGTTTCAACTGGCTTAAAAGAGCTGGAAGGAGAAGGTATGACTTACAGAGGGATGACTGAGGTTTTAAAGCCATTGATTGTTTCTGAGAAAGGCAAGGAAGTTCGATTGAAGCCAGAAATAGTTATTGAAGTGACTTATGAGGAAATACAGAAATCCAATGCTTATGAGAGTGGTTATGCCCTAAGATTTCCAAGATTTGTAAGGGTAAGGGAAGAGAGATCTGTTGATGATATTGACAATATTGAAACTTTAGAAAAACTTTATAAAAAACAGCGTAATAGGGGCTAATATGAAGGATAAGGTATTCTGGCAGAAGCCTAACCATGGCTTGTTGAATAATCTGGGGTATTCCCAGGTGGATATGCATTATCACAGCAGGTACTCTGATGGGAGTGCTTCCATAGGTGCAATAATTAAAAGAGCAAAGAAAAAAGGCATAGGGGTTGCGATCACAGATCATAATGAAGTGGCGGGCGCAATTGAGGCCTATCATAATGATGAAGGGGTTTTGGTTATACCGGGAATTGAGGTTTCCTGTATAGAAGGTCCACATATTTTACTATATTTTTATAATCCTAAGGATTTGTTGTCTTTTTTTGAAAATTTTTTGAAGGTCAAAAAGAATGGGAATCCTTATATGGCTACGAATGCAAGAGCCAGAGAAGTTTTGAAGGAAGCTGAAAAATATAAGTGTGTAAAGATTGCTGCTCATCCTTATGGTTATATGACTGCCAACAGAGGGCTTATTAAGGCGGTTAAGAATGGTTTTGTTGAGGCCTCTGTTTTGAGGAAGTTGGATGGTGTTGAGGTTTTATGTGGGGCAATGAATCGTTATCTTAATAAGAAGTCTGTCTTATATGCCATGAAGAATAAGATGATTTACACTGGTGGAAGTGATGGCCACTGTCTTTTCCAGTTGGGGCAGGTGGTTACTGTTTGTAAGGGCAAAACCGTCAAAGAATTCCTGGATAATCTTAAGAAAAGGGGTAATAATGTGGTGGGGAAGGAAAGTAAATCTATACCTAAGATGCTAAGTGCCGGGAGGTGTGTTAGTGCTCATATGCATTATGCTTACCCTACAGTTAAGATACAGACTAAGATGTTTTATAGCAGGACTGTTCATTTCAGGCGTAAGATGGCGGGGAAGATTCTTCATAATGGCCTGACAAAGAGAGTCAGCAAAATTTCTCTTCGTAAACTATAAAATTTTTAAATATCTTATTTATACTTTGTCTTGTATATTTTTGCCTTTGTGGTTTAGTTCGGCTATATTTGTTGCAGAGCTTGGGTTAATTTGTTAAATTTTGCCGGCTTTGGCTTAAGCCAAAGTTCTGTTGCAACTTTGGATATGCAGTTGCTGGAGAATTAAGCTCCAGAAAAGTTTAGTAGTTTTTGTTAAAATTGCCCCCATAGTTTAGCATGGATAGAACACAGGCTTGCGGAGCCTGTAACCTGGGTTCAAATCCCAGTGGGGGCGGATTTTTTTTAGAATAAGGTTTTCCCTATTTTTCCATCAGCACCTTTTTTTGTCCTGAGTAGAGGCCCATCTGGCTCATCTGCTCGTATTGGGTTTCGGTGAGGCTTAGGGGGTTTATGGTAAATTTGTGTTTTTCTTTGATTTCGGCGCATATCCTTTTTATTTCTCCTGTGTCAAGTTCGTCTCCTATTAGCAGTACGTTTGCCCTATCAGAGTACTCTTTTCCATGGAGGATGATTTTCTTCAGGCCGGGAAGGTCTCTTATCTCTTCAATGAATTTGTCCATTATCCTTAGTTCCATCTTAAAGACTGAGGCCAGCATTTTGACCTTCTTGTTGTTTTGTAGTTTGTATAATTTGAAACGGCTTATTTTGGTAATCTCAACTATTTCCAGCCTGTTTAGCTTGCTTAATATCCTGAAGGTGGTGGCCATTGGTATCTTTGCTTCTTCTGAAAGTTCCTGAAGATAGAATTCTTTTGTGCTGTCTTTGAATAGTGTTTTCAGCACTGCAATTATTTTGTCGTCAAATAATTCTTCAAAAACCGAAATCTCTTCCATGCGATTTTTGTAAATATTGGTGGTATTTATATGTTTTCATTTTTGAAATTAACTTTCATTTTTGAAATCTGTTTTCAATATTGAAAATGATGTGCCATATCTCTCAAATTTTCATGTTTGGCCGTTGTTTACTTTTTTTTAGAAATTAGGCTTTTTGAACGAAATATGTGTTATAGGCTAGAGGTATTTGTGCTGTGACGGTTTTGAAATTGCCTTTAGGATTTTGTTATTTGATGTTATCTGATAAAAGAAATATAATATTTTAGTGGAAGAAAAGGTTAAAGAAATATATAATTTACATGTATATATCAAAGAAGATGAGTTTATTTTCTCATTCTTCTTCTTTTTTCTTTGTTCATTCTTTTACGTTGCCACTTCCATCTCATCTGGCCTTTCTTTTTCCATCTTCTGGAGCTTCTTTTCATTATTGTTTCCCTCTTGAATTGATTTGTAAGACTTATTTTTAAAGCAGGTTTAATAATTTATATAAAAGATTTTGGTTTTTTGCAAAAATATTTAAATTCCCAGGGGAAGTAATATTCTTATGGATACTTTAGAGTGCATAAATACTCGGCGGAGCATCAGAAAGTTTAAGACTGATCCGGTCGAATGGATAAAAGTGAGCAAAATACTTGAAGCAGGGGCTGCGGCTCCAACTGCTGGCAATTTGCAGGATTTCAGGCTGATGGCTGTGACCGATGGGGGAAAAAGAAAAAAGCTGGCTCATTATTGTATGGACCAGATTTGGATGTCTAATGCTCCTGTATATATAGTTGTAGTTTCTACATATGATAAGACCAAAAGATTTTATGGTGTGAGGGGGGAGAGATTGTATTCTATACAGAGTGCTGCTGCAGCTGCCCAGAATGTACTTTTGGCGGCCCATGCCCAGGGTCTGGGGGCTTGTTGGGTCGGGGCTTTTGATGAGGATTCTGTTGCTGATTTGTTGGGTGTTCCGGGGTTTTGTCGGGTCCAGGCAATTATTCCTGTAGGTTATCCTGATGAGAGGGTTCCTTGTCCCCCTAAATTCGGGGTTGAAGACTTGTGCCATATTAATTCTTATGGTGATAATGCTGGTAAAGTCTGGGATGTGCGAAAGGATGTTTTGAAGGAGTGGTCGCCATATGTTGAGGAAGCGGTTGATTATTGTAAGAATTCCTTTAGCAAAGGGGGCAGCAATTTAGGTGAAAAAATAAGTGGTCATGTGAAAAAGTTTAGGGAAAAATTGGCGAATAAAAAGAAATAGTATCTATTTTGTTTTAGTTCTTTCTCAATGTATATTATATTTTTCCATAATATTTAAATATCTGGCCTGTCCTAATAGAAAGATATATAAATAAGCAGTGACATTGGTATTACTACATCTTTTAGATGTTGGTGAATAGGGGTTATGTAGTGATTTCATATTTATCACTTTTTGGGTTAAACAGGTAACCTGAAAAGGTAAAAAAAAATTTTTTTAGAGAGGGGAGAAAATGGACTTTGTTGTGAAAAAGGCTATGGAACAATCTGGCGAAGATACAGGTGGTGTTGAAGTTAAGCCGGCTAATATTAAGGTTATTGGCAGTGGCGGAGCAGGTAACAATATGGTTAACTGGCTCTATAAGAAAGGAATTGAGGGCGCTGAAATTATTGCTACTAATACTGATCAGCAGCATCTTAATGTGACTGAAGCTGATAAGAAGTTTCTTATAGGAAGGGATGTGACCAGAGGTCTTGGTTGCGGAGGATTTCCTCAAAAGGGTGCTGAAGCTGCCCAGGAATCCATGCAGGCCCTTAAGGAGTGCCTGAAGGATGCTGATATGGTTTTTGTCTGCGCAGGAATGGGAGGTGGCACAGGTACTGGTGCAGCGCCTGTTATTGCTAATGTTGCCAGGGA
>CAYOOQ010000053.1:0-7630 GCA_964405675.1 uncultured Methanosarcinales archaeon
TGATTTAAACGATTTTTTTTTGCTTTTTTTTAACACAATACATCCTATTGGTTATATATCCTATTGGTTATTACAAGATTGCTCTTTGTGAATTTTTTCTTTGTGAATAACTTATTTTTTAGATGGTGCGTCCAGTATACTTTTCAGGAATTTGCCGGTATGGCTTTTTTTTGAGGCTGCAATTTCCTCGGGAGTGCCAAAAGCAACCACTTCACCACCTGCTTCCCCTCCTTCAGGGCCTAAGTCTATTATGTAATCAGCATTCTTGATTACGTCTAGGTTATGCTCAATTACAAGGACACTATTGCCTTTTTCAACTAAAGTGTTCAAGACATTAATAAGCTTATACACGTCATGGAAGTGGAGGCCGGTTGTGGGCTCATCCAAGAGATAGAGGGTTTTTCCTGTGCCTCTTTTTGAAAGCTCCCTTGTCAATTTTATCCTTTGTGCTTCCCCGCCGGAAAGCGTTACAGAGCTTTGCCCGAGGCGTATGTAGCTCAAGCCGACATCCCTTAAGGTTTTTAGCTTCCTTTTGATTATGGGGACATTATCGAAAAAATGAAGGGATTGCTCAACACTCATGTCAAGGACTTCTGCGATATTTTTTCCCTTGTATTTTACCTGCAAAGTCTCCCTGTTATATCTTTTTCCCTTGCATTCCTCGCATTCCACGTAGACATCCGGCAGGAAATTCATCTCAATTTTAATCACTCCATCACCCTGGCATGCCTCACACCTTCCACCCTTGACATTAAAGCTGAACCGTCCGGGCTTGTAACCCCTGGCCTTTGCCTCCCTGGTGTCTGCAAATAGCTTTCTTATCTCATCAAACACCTTAGTATAAGTTGCTGGATTGCTTCTGGGGGTTTTTCCTATGGGGCTTTGGTCGATTACTATCACTTTATCTATTTCGTTATCAAAATTGATTTTCTTGTGCTTTCCGGGCCTTTCTTTTGAAGTCCTGAGCATTCTTTTAATCCCTTTGTTAAGTATTTCGTAGACAAATGTTGATTTACCTGAACCGGAAACACCCGTAACAAGAGTTAAGACACCTATGGGCACTTTTATATCAACATTCTTGAGATTATTTTCACTGCAACCTAAAACATGAATAAACCCTTTGTTAGCTCTTCTTTTCTCAGGCAAGTGGATTCTCATCTCGCCTGAAAGGTATTTACCGGTGAGAGAATCTGATTTTTCGATCTCTTCGGGTGTGCCCTGGGCAACAACCCTGCCCCCATGCTCGCCCGCCCCCGGGCCAATGTCAATAACATGGTCGGATTCCCTGATGGTATCCTCATCATGCTCAACCACAATAACAGTATTTCCCTGGTTGCGGAGATTTTTCAATGTATCAATAAGGCGCTTATTATCCCTTTGATGAAGGCCGATTGAAGGCTCATCCAATATGTATAAGACACCCATGAGATTGCTGCCGATTTGTGTTGCAAGCCTTATCCTTTGGGCTTCCCCACCGGAAAGTGTTGATGCGGTCCTAGAGAGAGTCAAGTATCCAAGACCAACCTGTTCAAGAAATTCAAGCCGTGACTTAATCTCCTTTAGGATGAGCTTTGCTATTTCCATCTGTTTTTGTGTAAGATCTATGTTTTCTATGAATTCAAGCTCACCAGAGATGGGCAGGTCGGTAAGCTGGATTATGGATTTTTCGTTTATTTTTACTGAGATGGCCTTTTCATTCAGCCTCCTGCCTTCACATTCTGGGCAGGGACTAACCCTCATGAATTTCTCAAGCTCTTCTCTCCTGTAGTCAGACTCAGTCTGATGGTAGAGCCTTTCTGATTGAGGTATGAGGCCTTCCCATGAGTCATCAGTCCAGCCAAAATCAATTATTTCGTCTGTGCCGTACATCAGGGCATTGTATTGCTTCTTGTTGAGATCCTTTATAGGGGTTGTTGTGCTAAATCCAAAATGCTCAGCGATATCCGCCAATTGCCCCCCTCTCCATCCGTCAACTGCGTTCCTGTAAAGTTTTATAGCTCCTTCTGATATTGATTTTTCCTTGTCAGGTATTATAAGCTCTTCATCAAACTCCATTTTTATGCCTATGCCATGGCATTTTTTGCAGGCGCCAAATGGGCTGTTAAAAGAAAACATCCTGGGCTGAAGCTCTTCATAAGCAAGCCCGCACACGGGACAAGACATAGTGGAGCTGTAGGTTGTCTCTTTTTCCCCTAAAGCTATAACCATACCCTTAGATTTTTCAACAGCCTTTTCAACTGCTTCAACCAGCCTTTCTTCATCATCAATTTCAACCCTGTCGATTACTGCCTCTATGTTATGTTTCTTATACCTTCCCAGCTCAACAGTCTCATCAGTCCTTATGATTTTGCCGTCAACCCTGGCCCTGAGGAAACCATCTTTACCAAGATCCTGTATGAGTTTCTCGTGAGTGCCTTTCTTGTCGATAATTATGGGGGCAAGAATTGTGACCATTCCGGAATGTTCGGACATTATTTTTTCTGATATCTTTTGGGGTGAAAGGCCTTCTATTTCTACACCGTGTTGAGGACAGTAAGGAGTCCCGACCCTTGCAAATAATAACCTGTAATAATCGTAAATCTCGGTTACTGTACCAACAGTACTTCGTGGATTTTTGCTGGTTGTTTTCTGATCAATAGAGATTGCAGGGCTTAAGCCCTCAATGCTGTCAATGTCAGGCTTTTGCATCACCCCCAGAAACTGTCTTGCATATGCACTAAGGCTTTCAACATACCTTCTCTGCCCTTCAGCATAAATAGTGTCAAAAGCCAATGTTGATTTCCCGGAGCCGGACAAGCCGGTTATTACAACATATTTATCCCTTGGGATTGTAACGTCTATGTTTTTTAGATTATTTTCCCTTGCTCCCTTGATAATTATGTCCTTATTCATCAGCTTGCAAAAAAAACAGGTGTTTTTAACTTTTATTACTTTTTATGTATGAGAAACATCCCATTATTAGAATCGGCCTTCTTTTATTATTGATTGCAATTTAATGTATGATATAATGAAGATAGAATCACAAATAATGTCATTATAATTATTGTTATCATTATTATTGTTTTTATTATTATCATTATAATTATTATTGTCATTATAATTATTACAAGTAGTAGTATGATTACATTATCACTATGACCGGCATTATTGTTATTAGTAGCAGTATAACAAAGACTGATAAGAGATTATCATTTTATAATTCTTAATACGAGAAGATGGATAAGCCAGCCAGCTAAAAATCCAATCATGGCAGGGATTAAAGGGATTGACAATGCAATAGGGGTAAACCTGCCCTGCTCAGCCAAAGCAAATAATATAGCAAATGAAAAATAGCTGCCGATTAATCCGACCACCAGGCCTATGTAACTTCCAAACATCAGGAAAGGGTTTTTTGCTGCCATTTTTCTAATATTTTCTCGTATTATTTATTTTCATGTTTATATAAGAAGGTTAAAGAGTTTTCGTTGTATTTATATCTTCTGAATTAATGTATGTGCACAGGTGATGAGTAGTAAAATTATTGTTTGGGCTTGAATTCAAAATAGTTGATGTGGCTGATAAAGCAATAAGGATAAAGAATTTCGATAAGGAATTTCTACTGTAAAACAACGAAATAAAAAAGATTCTGGATTATAAAGACAAAAATAACAACACATCAGAAACATCTTCATTTGTCAAAAGCCCTGGGAGCATTTATTTACATGTTAATTAATATGGATTATTGAAAAGTAAATCGTGAGAAGTCAGAAATAGTAAAAATGAAAAGTGAAAATAAGTTAATAAAAATAAAAAAAAAATAAAAAAAAGTGAAAAATAAATTTTTCAGTCCTTGATTAGTGCATGTTTCTTCCAAAATGCTTCATAGCCCTTGTTCGTTTCCAGCGCATCATTCAAGGTCTTCCCAGTGTAGCCCCATTCCTTCAGTTGCTCTTCACCTACAGGGAAAGGCGGCGCATTCTTGCCTGGGAATATGGTATAAAACCCGTGCTTTCCTTCTTCCCTGAGGGGGCCGGCAACAACTACCATCTGGGTTGTTTCCATTTTTGGGACGCCTTCCACAACATTTGCCATATATTCACCGATACCTCTTGGTTCCCTAATCACATTAGCTTCAGAGGGCAAATCATCAAGCCGCACTAATGCATCGTACCCGATGACCCTTCCTAAGTCCGCTACAACCTCAGTCCTCTGGCCGTTGTAATCCCCCACGTATTCTAAAGCACAATCAATAAGTGCTTTGGCATCAGGGAAAGCATTTCTTTTGAAATGTGAGCCGGTCACTACACTTCCTTCGAGATGCCTTTCAATGTGTTTTACCAAACCTTCATTATATTTAATGAAGTCAAATTCATCTATTGCCATATTATCACCCTATTGCTTTAGTATGAAACAATTTGTTTCACCTAAAGCAGATATCCATTGAAATAATAAATTTCTAACTTACCCCTTTAAGGAGTAAAACTTAGCATAGAAAAACAGATATAAATGGCAGACCTCTTTCCTCTCAAAACTCAAAACTCACAACTCAAAACCCTTTTTTCTTTTCTCCCAAAACAAAAAGCTTTTTAATGATGATATAATTAGGTTTTAGCATGGTAGAGCTAACTAAAGAAGAAAAAAAGTTCCTCATGGAATTACTGGAAGAGGTTGTCAACGAAGCTAAGGAAATTGAAAGAAGAGATAGCGAGATTACCCAGAACCTTACACGATTTGTTTATGATGAAAATAAGGTAAGATTCCTTGAAGGATTGAAAAATAAAGTGGAAAAAATCCCTATCAAGAAATAATTTTTGTTGATTTTCCCATCCAAGATTCAATCAAGATTAAATGGATTTTATTATAGCGATAAAGCTTTTTTCTTACTAAGCCTAACCTCATGTAAAAATAACATTTGTTAAACGATATACTGCTTAATTGTTGATGATGGGTTCTTGAATTTATAAGGGGATTTTCAGGATTTCAAGTATTTCATGGGTTAACAGAAATGAAAGAATTATTAAATTTTTAAGATATAAATTTGTACTAAAAAATGCAAAATCTTAAATATAATTAACTAAGAGGTTATGGTATGCTTGAAAAAAAGAGTGTTTTTGACGGGTACGCTGAAGCAATAAAGATATTGAAGAAGAATTCCACCAAACAAGGGTTTTCTGCATCTACTGAGAGGTACGCCAACTATTATTCAATATGGGCCAGGGACCATTCAATCTGTGCTATTGCGGCCGTTTTAACCAAGGATCCTGAACTTATTGAGACAGCTAAAAAAGGGGTTTTGCTCTTGCTTAGAAATCAGGCGGATTTTGGGCAAATTCCTAGCTACGTTGAGCTGGAGAATAAAAAGAAGGTTTATGGAGGCCTAGGAAGTATCACCTCTGTTGATTCAAATATGTGGATAGTTATTGCAGCTGCAATGATATATAAGGAAACTAAGGATAAAAGATTTATTTCTGATAATGTGATGTTGAAATACAAAAAGATTTATACTTTACTGAAAGCATTCGATTCCAATAATTGCGGTCTCATAGAGGTACCTCCTGCAGGTGACTGGGCGGATATATTTGACAGGACGTACCATGTGCTGTATGATGAAGTATTGTTTTATCAGGCATTAAAAGATCTTCTTTATCTTTTTAAGGAAGGTCAGGGGAAAACAAAATCAGAGGATGTAAGCACGAAGGTGGCCAAAAGAATAAAGTGGGTCAAAAAAAGAAAGCCTTATGTAAAAAGGAGAATAAACCATCTGTTCTGGTTTAAGCAAGACAACATAAGCAAGATATATGAAGAATACATGATATTTGACCCGTTGCCAAAACAGATGTACCCTTTCTATCAATCCCATTTGATGCCATTTAAGCACTACTGGGGGAAAAGATTTGATAGCCTGGGAAATATACTTGCTGTTGCAACAAAGATTGCAAACAAGCAAAGATCCAAAAATATAATTAATCACATAATAAAGAACAACATAAATAAGCCGTTCCCCATGAGGGCGCTTTCCCCACCGGTCTATAAAAATGAAAGAGACTGGCAGCCAATCTACTCCAAAAAAGAGAAGCCACATACTTATCATAATGGAGGAATATGGCCAATGATAGGGGGCTTTTGGATATATATATTAAATAAAAATAATAGAGGTGTTGTTGCACAAAGGGATATGATCAATCTTGCAAAACACCTGGAGAAAAACAAATGGAGATTCCATGAATATTTCCATGGTAAAAAGTATAATCCGATGGGCAGGGTTGAACAGGCTTGGAGCGCTGCAGGATACATAATTGCTTACCATTCATTTAATCATAATATATGCTTGTTTGACAATTGAATTAAATGAAAAGGAAACTTCTACATGACCCTCTAAAATTAAATCACATAAAACAATATGAAATTAGATTAAGTCAGATTAAATCCAGTTTAACAAAATATAATTATGTGGAATAGACTAAGATATAATAACATAATACTCTGCGGATAAAAAATATTTATAGCTCCAGAAAGAAATAATAGGTTTCAGAGCTTCCATCTGTTGGTACAATCATCTCATAATCATGCGGCTGGCCGTTAAAGCCTTCCTGGTTTTTTGAGACAACCCCTGCAAAAACAACATCCTCTTTTGAATCAGGAGAGTCGGTTTTTGCGGCCGTGAATGTAGTGAATCCACCCATTGTATCGGTTGCTGAATAGCCCTCGTAGGTTTCGTTGTATATTTTTCCTGCGGAATCTGCTCTGTCATGCAGCCCCCATATGTCATCAATTTCTCCAGGATTTATAAAGTATAATTCAAAGAAATCGTCAGTTGAAGTGGTTGCATAAACAGTACTTACATCCTGCTGGCCAAAGTCATACATTACGTATTCTCCTAAACCCAGTGCCATGGTCGCTGTGGTTTCACCAAAAAAGCCCTGCCAACTATTTGTGGTTGAGCTGCGGGTTAAGTCTATATTTGTTGTTTGTCCACCCTGTGCTTCGGCACTTCCAAGAGTTGTTGTTCCTTCATATGAGCCAGTCTCACCTGAATCAGCCTGTGCAGTTGTGGGGTTGACCGCTGAAAGTGTGAATTCAGTCTGGAAATAATCATAAGTTTGGTGGGTGTTAATCCTTGTATAATCACTGCCGCTTTCACTTTGGTCATCAATAACTGTGCCTGTTGAATTGAATGCAGTGAATATATCATCATTTGAGTATGATTTTCCAGAAAGCTTTTCCTCCTGCCTTAGAAGTGCAACAGAGCCTGCCACATGAGGTGCTGCCATGCTTGTACCGGTGGAGATAGCGTAATCCCATTCTACATGGGAAGAGGTAATTTCAACGCCGGGGGCCATCAGTATGTCATTGAATTCACCGCCCCTGTTAGTATCCTGCCAGATATTATCGTCCTTATCGGTTGCACCTACTCTTGTGCTGCTTTCAATGCATGCAGGGCTTGAAATACCTGAAGTATTACCCTCATTACCTGTTGCAACTGAAACGACTATCTCATTTGAAACTGCATCATTAATCTCATCAACTGTAGAAAAAAAATCAGAATCACAATAACCTGAGTTGTGATAGGTCTCGGTTCCAAGGCTCATTACTATTGATGATATGTTGTATTTTTCTGAATGCTTAGTGCATTCCCTTATTGCCAACGAAA
>CAYOOQ010000054.1:0-7603 GCA_964405675.1 uncultured Methanosarcinales archaeon
GATGTTGCCGATGTTGCCGATGTTGCCGATGTTGCCGATGTTGCCGATGTTGCCGGTTATGCGATTCACAAATAATACCAAGAATCCTAATGATTCCAATATTGAAGGTGATGTCAATAATACAAAGATGTGAGTGATATCAATTGTACCAATGATACTACCGCTGTCACCTATGCCAATAGATATTTAAAACTTTAAGATTCCCTTTTCTCATATAATCAAGTCTGGTGTTTTAGGCATCTTCAGACTGATTTAGCGATACCAAAAAAAATGACTCTTTTGATAAAAAAAGCCTTAGTAGATGGTGAAGAAACAGATATTTTTATAGAAGGAAACAGGATAAAAGAGATTTCACGAAATCTGACATACGATGCAGAAAAGGTAATAGATGCAAAAGGACATGCGGCTATACCTTCATTTGCCAATTCGCACACCCATGCAGCCATGACTTTATTAAGAGGTTATGCTGATGATATGCCACTGCAGGAATGGCTGGAAGAAAAGATATGGCCAATCGAGGCAAAGTTAACAAGTGAACAGATTTATTGGGGCACAAGGCTCGCCTGTCTTGAAATGATTAAAACGGGCACTACATTCTTTAACGATATGTATTGGCATTCTGAGTCAGTCATAAAAGCTGTGGAAGATTCCGGAATGAGGGCGTCCATCAGTCCAGTGTTGATGGATTTTTTTGATGAAAAAAGGCTTAATGATCAACTTGAGCATATTGAGGGTTTGTACAAGAAATTTTATAGTAATAAAAATATTATGTTCTCCCTTGGCCCTCATTCAATCTACACATTGTCTGAAAAAGGTCTCAGATGGGCCAGCCATTTCGCTGATAAGAATAATCTATTGCTACATATACATTTATCAGAAACAAAGAAAGAAGTGGAGGATTGCATAAAAAATAATGGAATGACTCCAGTGGAATACCTTGAAAAAATAGGGTTCTTGGGGGAAAACGTGATTGCAGCTCATTGCATATGGCTGAATGAGGATGAGATAAGCATCCTTAGGAAAAGAAAAACTACACTTGCTTATAATCCTACAAGCAATATGAAACTCTCTTCCAAAGGGCCATTCAAATATCCACAGATGAAAGGAATGAATATCACTCTGGGGACTGATGGACCTTCATCAAACAATAACCTGGATATGCTTGAGGAGATGAAGTTTGCAGCCCTCCTGCAGAAGGAGCATCATAATCCTTCAATCATTGCTGCTAATGATGCCATGGAAATGACAACAATTAACAGCTCAAAATTTTTTTCATTAAACAACGGCAAAATAAAAGAAGGAAAAGATGCAGACATTCTTCTTATAGACCTTTCATTGCCTCAACTTAACCCATGCTATAATCTAACATCTAACATGGTGTATTCTGCGAATGGATCATGTGTTAAGACAACCATATGCCAGGGAAAAGTACTAATGCAGGATGGCTGTGTAGAGGAAGAAAAAGAAATAATAGAAAAAATTGATAAAATCTCAAAAATAATCAGCTCAGGAAATTTTTGATCTCATCTACTTTATCAGTTCCTTCCCAAGTAAATATCTCTCTTCCAAAATGGCCGTAAGCAGCAGTCCTCTTGTAAATAGGCCTTCTAAGCTTTAAAGTCTCAATGATGTCTTTTGGCTTAATTGGGAAAATATTTCTGATTGCTTTTACCAGCTTATCCTCAGAAACCTTACCTGTTCCAAAGGTGTCAATCTTTACTGAAACCGGTTCCGCAACACCTATGGCATAAGCTAATTGCACTTCACATTTCCTTGCAAATCCGGCTGCAACAATATTTTTTGCAATATACCTTGCAGCATAAGCAGCAGACCTGTCAACCTTTGACGGGTCTTTTCCGGAGAAAGCACCTCCGCCATGCCTTCCCATGCCGCCATAAGTGTCGACAATAATTTTTCTTCCGGTAAGCCCTGCATCACCATGGGGCCCTCCTATTACAAACCGTCCGGTGGGATTGACATAAAAGACTGCATCATCATCTAGCCAGTCTTTACATACGGGTTTTATAACTTTTTTTATGATATCTCTTTGGATCTTCTCATGAGTTATATCTTCCCTATGCTGAGCTGAAACGACAACAGTCGTGACCTTCCTGGGCTCATGATTCTTATCATATTCTACTGTAACCTGGCTTTTGCCATCGGGCCCAAGATAATCAAGCTCCCCATTTTTCCTTAAATCCCTTAATTTTTTAGTTAACTTGTGGGCGAGCATTATTGGCAAGGGCATTAATTCAGGGGTTTCATCGCAGGCATAGCCAAACATCATCCCCTGGTCACCTGCACCCTGCTCTTTAAACAAGCCATTGCCTTCATTAACCCCTTGTTCAATATCAGGGCTTTGCCCTTCAATGCAATTAAGAACACCACAGTTATTGCCATTAAGGCCCTTACTCCCATTATCATAACCTATCTCTAAAAGAGTTTCCCTGACTATCTCTGGAATATTTACATAAGTGGATGTAGTGACCTCTCCACCCACCATAACCAAGCCAGTCTTTGTAAAGGTTTCGACCGCAACTTTTGAATTGGGGTCTTCTTTGTATATAGCATCTAATATACTATCACTTATAATATCGCACATCTTATCAGGATGACCTTCTGTAACACTCTCAGAAGTAAACAAATAATTTCCACTCATATTCTATCCCTCCCATCACTATATATTTATGTATATACGATATCAATCTTTGGTTTATTTTTAAAGTCTGCTGAAAGCAATATTCTTATTGGAATATTTTAATTGGAATAAATTTTTAAAACATCATACATTTCCTCTGGGGCATGCTGGAGGACATACGACAATTGAAGTTTCTGAGGAAAAAACTTAATCTCACGCAAAAGCAACTTGCACAGCAGGCAGGGGTTTCGCAATCATTGATAGCAAAGATTGAAGCAGGAAATATGGATCCAGCGTATTCTAAATATAAGCAGATATATAACACTTTGCAGGCCTTAACACAAAAGAAACAAAAGAAGGCTGAAGATATCATGGAAAAAAATATCAAGTCACTTAGCCCTGAGCATACTATAGAAAAAGCCATAAAAAAGATGAAAGATTTTAACATTTCTCAAATGCCGGTATTTGACCAGGGACAAGTGGTCGGGCTTATTTCAGACAATATAATGCTGAATTCACTTGCGGATGGAAAAACTAAGCAGGCAAAAATAAGGGAAATCATGGAGGATGCCCCTCCCACCATCAGTAAGGAAGCAAATGTCACACTTGTAACCCAAATCCTTAAGCATTACCCTCTGGTTGTGGTGTTTGATAAGCAAAAACCAAAAGGGGTAATTTCTAAAGCAGACCTGTTTAATATTTTAAGTGGATAGAAAATTGCATATTCAAACCTGCTTATGGTTACAGTTTCGGCTGGACAAGCTTTACGTACAAGAAACCAAGCAGGATTACAAAAATATAAGTGTATAATTGAACCCTGCCTAATGCGAAGAGTACACTTACGATTATCAAAATCGCGATTATTATTACAGCTAAAACCTTTTTCATCCTAAAACAACCTTTTAATCACATCTATGGTGTACAGCACCATCGCATACGCCTGCTCCCTTGTTGGATAAAAACTCTCACTTTTTTTGTGTACGGAATATATCCTAACCTGGTTTATAAGGTGAATCTGTTGTGGAAGGCCAGGATCAAGTGAGATGTTCTTTTCTGACATCTTGGCTATGAGCTTTCCCAGGCCAATACCAGGATTCTTTTCAAGCAAGTCAATACCTATAACATCAAAGTATTTCCTGTGAAGGCAAACCTCTATAATTCTGCCACAAATAATTGTGCAGGCCCTATAGCACTTAGCATTGAAACATTTTTCAAGCTCAAAAAAATCCGCCATGATTTCTGATTTGATTTGAGGGGGAATGTTTTCAGGCATACTTAGGTTTTGCCCGGAACTCTCACTTTTTGAATTACTGCTGAGTTTACCTGCAAGCTCGATTAAAACGTCAATATTGCCTTTTATCCCGTTTTCCTGCTGAGAGGTTCTTATCAATTCTAATATCTTATCGTTGTCGGGATTATTATCTTCAATGTTCTTGCTTAATTTCAAAATATCTTTTTTTATCTTTTCAACATAAGAATTTATTTTTATCTGACTGTAATCGGCTTTAAGTTTTCCAAAGTTTGTACATTTATTATTTACTTGTCGGGATTTGTTTTTAGGATCTTTTTTCTCATTATCCAGCATATTTTTCAATTCATTAAGCTCAGCAAGAATACTATTTGTCATGAAAAACCAAGTCATCTTTTAATTTAAATATTTTTAGAAATTCTGATGCAAAACAATGATATGCGTCTTAAAAGAAATTGAGATTCATCTTGCTGTTTGTTTATGCTGAGTTTAACCAGCCAAAAGCAATTTTTCAGAGGAAGAAAAAAAAGAAAAAAGAGCCACACGGGCTCTCCATTCACCAATGATTCCAACCACCCCACTTAGTAATTTTTATTTATGTTATTTATAAATTTTTTTATTGATAATATACATAAAAGTATAATAAACCACATTTAATTGACTTTTTTACAGACAGGTTTTAGATTTAAGCAGTTCTTTTACTTGATTTTAGTAAGATTTTATTAAATTCTTAATCAGATTACAAACGCTAGAAAGATGTAAGCAAAAACTAAAGAATTTTAGTTAAATTATTATTTAGCTTTAGATTAATACTTTTAAGCAAAGATTAATAGAAATTATCACAACAAGAAAGCATGAAAGCATGAAAGCAGCAAGATTAAAGAAGGACTGAAACAGCAAACAAAAGATTTATATATAAGTGTCACTATACAGTTATAAAATGTTATCCGAAAAAGCCATCAAGAACTCTTTTCAAAGAGTAAAACAGGACATGGTTAAAGCCTCTGAAAGCATACAGAATGTGGAGTCGACCCTTAGAAAAACCCAGGAAAACTCACAGGAATGGTTCTTGGCTATAATAAGAAGGGAAGAGCAGATGCAAAAAAGGATAGCCATGCTGGAAGAGAAACTCCACAGAATGGAATCCATGCTACAGGCGAAACTGCACTGAAGGTAATTTAGCTGGGGGCAAAAGCAGAGGTATTCCCTGTAAAAGGGTTTATTGCAATTTAATTTCTGGATGTATTTTATGAAGATATATTTTGAAAGATTTCACGCTTCAATATGTTCAGTCGTTGAACTTTGAATGCATCAGTTGAATCTTTATATTAAAATATAAATGAGGATTTTTCCTGGCAAACCTGACCTAAAAAACAAAAAAATACGGTTCAACATATAATGCACCAAATTACTATACTGGACTCACTCCGTCGGAATTATACCTTACTGTTTCAGGCAACCCCCTAAAAAAGCATCAAAAGCATGGATTTGTATTCAATAGGGGGGGTTCTCCAACAAAAGCTTCAAGAACCTTTTTGTCGGGATTTTTTCCAAAAAACACCCTTTTGTCGGAACAATGTCGAATAGTCGGCATTATCCCAGAAAATGCAAGTTTAGTCCAAAACCCCTTATTCGGGATTTTCTCGAATGATAATAAAACTAAAACTTTTAGGCAAAAAAAGCTTCAGCATCCATTACCAAAACCATTAAAGCTTACAAATAAGAAATAAAAGTGGTTAATGAAGATTGATTAATAGTTTTAAGCAAAGATAAAAAAATATTACTTTTACTTAGGCAAACTAATAAGTTTGACTTACTTTGCAGTAGTAAATTAAAAAAGATTTAAATACAAAAAAGACTATCCATTATATATGGTTTATTTTAAGGCAGAACAAAACCTTTTTGACAAGATCAGCGGGTTAGGTTGCTATTGCAATGGAAGCAGCTGTACCCCATATCACTTATTTGATGAAGTTTATTCAGGACTTGATGACCTGATTAAATTTAACAGGATGGAGATTAAGAAATCATTTAATATCAATTATGTTCCGGACCCTGCCATAAATGAACTAAGGGATGAAAAATACTCACAATGGCTTAAAAAAATACCAGAAGAGCTTTATATAAAAGTACAATTAGGGCAACATCAAGGAGTACCGCAGTACAAGAAGCTGAAAGTGCTGCCACGGACAAATTTTTCTGCGCAAAAAGACAGGCGGCCAAATATTGTTTATCTGCAGGATGAGATGCAAAATACGCTGATCATGCGGCTGGCTAAGACATACCTTCCCGGAAAGAAGAGAGAAGATCGCTATACTTTCAACAGGATGATAAGGGAGCATTTCCCTAAAATAGATTTGAATAATCTTTTTGACTGGGTGGAGCATGGAAATCTTAAGGAACATAAGAAAAATTCTTACCAGTATGTACCTGAGCCATTTCTGACGGTGGGGCTTGAAGAGATGTACAAAGATGGATTTCCCCGTATAACTCCTAATGTAAAGACAGTGTATCAGGACGAAAAAAGCCTTGTGACCATAAGGCCAATGCTGATGCTTGCCTGGGACCATTCCCTATGGAAGGGGATGCAGGAGCAAGTAGGGGATTTTTTGGGGAATCTGTACGGGATAAATCTACTTGAGAAAGCCGACAGGCAGGTGAGCCACTACGCTGTCCAGAAGCCAAAAAACAAGGAAACAACCTTTGTTGTTAATTACGATCCTGATTTTTTTGTCAGGCATAATTTCACCAATACTACAGTAAACCAGATTACAAAGGAAGATTTTGGAGATTTCAAAAAAACATTGAAAAAGAAGGGAGAAAATGAAGATGTAATCGTCCCGGAAAGCGTTTTCAATGCCATTTATGACAGAGCCATGGAAAGAATGAATTCAGATGAGCTGAAGCACTTCAAAAAAGATTTTCTTGATTTTTTTCCTTCAACTCTCAATAAAGCAAGGGTACCAAATCCCGTGAAAAGCCTTTGAAACACACATTAAAAATTCTTTTTGTTTGAAATTAGCCGAATTCTAGTTATCAATCTAAAGTTTTTAGTTAATGATAAAAACTTATAAGCAATTATCTCGACTATTGTCGTTATTATAACAAAATTTAAATAGTAATTCAAAAACAATACAATGTAGTAAAATACCAGAAAAAAAACAAAAAGGAGGTGGTTGTTTTCACAGAAAGCAAAATTATACTGAAAGGGGATGAGCCGGATATAAACGCCAATTCAGAGGAACTGGCTAGGGTTCTGATAGACAGGCTGGGGCTTATGCCAAGGAAAAAAGGCTCAACAGACAAGATGCACAGAGTGCTTATAGAGCTATATGAAAGGGCTAAGGAAGCGTCAAAGCGTAAGATGCCAAACAAGGCCATTATGACAGTGGAGGAGATGGGATTTTTTGCAGGGATAACGCGGCAAACGATGTATGATTACCTCAAGAGATGGCTGGAGCTGGAACTCATCTCAAAAGTGAGTTATATTGATATGGATAATAATGTTGTAATAGGATACAGGCTTAATGGCAACACAATAGAGCAGGCCTTTGAAAAAGCAAGAGCTAAAATAAACAATAATCTTGATTTGACGGCAAAATTCAGCAGGGAATTGCAGAGGGTGCTGAAAAACGAGAAGATTAAGGGGTCGCAAAAGGAAGGACTGGATGAAAATAACGATTAAAACTTTTTATTATTTCTTATAAATTTTTATT
>CAYOOQ010000055.1:0-7196 GCA_964405675.1 uncultured Methanosarcinales archaeon
GTGAGCCTGTTCCAAACTCCCGGGTCCGAAAACAATAGTTTCCATTCCAACCCTGTTCAGAAAGTTTGCATCCGTTCCCCCTGATAAAATTACATATTCAGGCTTTTTGCCAGTAGTTTTTTCCAATATATCAGAAAAAAGCTTTACAAATCTGCTGTTTTTTGTTGTATAGCTTGTCTCCATACCACCACTTGCAAAAGAATTAACTTTTATCCTAACTTTTTCATTTTTTTCAAACCGCTTCACTACTTTAATAATTTCCTGAATGTATTTTTTTCTGTTGCCTTTCGGAGGGACACGTATGTCTACCACAAAACTACATTTCCCAGGTATACTACCTGGATGAAAACCGCCTTCGAATTTGCCCACACTCAGAGTTGGGTACTGTTCCCTGTTCTTCTTTTTTTCAATCATATTTTTTAATTCGGAATAAAGTTCAAAGGACTTCTCTATTGGGTTTATGCATTGCTGAGGTTTACCGGCATGGCCTCCTTTTCCCTCTATTATAAATTTCAGCCATATATTTCCGACCTGTCCATTGGAAATTTTAAGCTCTGTTGGCTCCAGGACAATACCAAAATCACCATTTAAAAATCCCTCCTCAAACAGATACTTCATCCCATAAACACTGCCCATTTCCTCATCCGCAACAGCTTGAAAAATTATATTTCCGTTTATTTCCCTATGCTGGTGTTTTTTTAAAAAATCTTTCAAAGCCACAATTGCGGCTGCCAAACCACCCTTCATATCACAACTGCCCAGTCCATAAAGCTTATTCTCCTTGATACTCGCCCTGAAAGGATTTGTTTCCCAAGAATCCTGAGGACTTGTTTTGGCTGGTTTTGTGTCCATATGTCCATTGAACACTAAAGTCGGGCCTCCAGAATTTTCTTTTTTTAATTGACCAATAATGTTAGGTCTGCCCTTGCACTTCTCAAATTTATCAATCTTAGAAAAACCCATTTCTCTAAGTTTTTGCTTTATAACTTTTGCTATTTCTTTCTCATTTCCAGGAGGATTTTCTGAATTGACAGAAATCAGCTCAGATAAAATCTGCACAACTTCCCCTTTCTTTTGCTCATTCATTTTCTTGATCTAATATTTGCCTTGCCTTTTCTTTTGCTTCATTTATATTAACATCAAGGTCAAACTCTTTAAGAGTATTTCCAAGTGCTTCTATTGTTTTATAAATGTTTGAAGATGTAGCAAATTCCCCCATAGTACCAAGCCTGTCTTCGCCCATAGAAACTCCATGTTTTTCCAGCATATTTCTTGTTATAAAATCAAGGTCTATTCCATTTTTCCTTTCTTTTTCTATCCTCTTCTTAATCCACTCTGGCCATTCAATTCTCGTGCATGTGGGGGAAGCCCTTCCCTCAGATGCATAGACTTCTAAACCCATTTCTCTTATTGCTTTTCTCAAGGCTTTGCTGACCTTTTTGTGTCTGCTGAAAACATTCTCAATACCCTCATCAATAATATCCTGTGTTGCAGCATACAAGCTTTTTGTAAGTATATAAGATGGTTTGTTTATTGTTAGGTCAAGTGTGGGACTCTTAATTTTATTCCTTCTTGATTTTACCAACTCCATGCCTTTTTTGCTCACTGCTATAATAGGCATCCCCTGTGGAGCATTAAGGCATTTTTGACCTATTGTTACACAAAAATCAATTCGCATATTGTCAAGGTCAATTTCAACACCCCCGAAACTTGATATTGCATCAACCATAAAATAGGCACCATATTTTTTTGCAATAGGTCCAATATTCTCAATAGGATTCAGAACACCTGTATTTGTTTCCGAATGAACAACTGCAACAAGCTTTATATCTATGTTTTCTTTTAACTCCTCTTCTATCATTTGTGGGTCGGCATACCCTTTTCTTTCATCTACTTTAAGCTCCTTAACTTGAGCTTTCTGGAGTTCAGCCAATCGGCCCAAAAAGCTGCTCCAGTGTCCTTGGTTAACAATCAAAACTTTATCTCCTTGTTCCAGAACAGAACACAAGACGCTTTCTAATCCTAAAGTTCCTGTGCCTACTTTTAATATTATCTCTGCATCATCACTCTTAAAGATATTCTTTATATTATTTTTCGTTTTTTCCTCCAATTCCCTGTACTCCTTAAAGTACGCAGGGGTTTTTATGTCTTCTGCCAGCACAGATTTTACACTTTTTCTTAGGTCTGTTTGACCCACAGTCATATTTAAAACATCCATTTTTACCTCACCATATATTTTCTTTCCCAGATTTGCACATCCTTGCCGATAATTTGTTTCATCAATTTCTTATCAACATCATTTACAGAAACGTAGGAGACTGATACTCTTGCTATTTTATTTGCAGCTTCTCGTATGAACTGTAAAACAAAATAAAATGATTCTTTCCCCCCGTCAGGACTGCATACTGAATCATAGGATTCCGGATTATCTGCGTTAAGGCTTATATTCATTTCATCGACAACACCTTTTAAGTGCCTTAAAACATTCTCCCCGTGGTACCAGTTTGCCAAACCATTAGTATTAATTCTGACATTTAAATCCACATTTTTGTCTTTAATTTCTCTACATATCTTTTCCACAGTATTTATCCTTAACAAGGGTTCACCAAACCCGCAAAACACTAATCCCTTGTATTTTGATAAGTCATGGTTTTTAATCTCAGTAATTATTTCCTCTGCTGTTGGTTCTCTATCCAGTTTAAGGTTAAATCCTCTGAAAGTAAATTCCCCTTTTGATCTGTTACAGAAAGCACAATTATTCGTGCACCTATTAGTTACATTTATGTACAGTTTTCCATTTCCAATTTCATACGTCCAGGTCATATTCTGCACTCCCTAATTGAAAAAATTCAATTTTATTTGAGAATCTTTGCAGATCCTCAATTATTTTTTTATCCTCCACGAAGACTAAAGTAAAGCCTTCCTCTTCCAGCTTCTTAACAAAATATTTAGCCCCCTCATAATTCTTCAACAAATGATTTTTATTATGGTTGGCATCATTAATGAACCACCCCCTTGTTTCATCGATAACCTCAATATTGCTGAAATTATCAAGACTCATATCACTTCCCACGTTCCTTAAACAACCAACTTTTGCCCTTGATGTTTTATATAAACGGGGCTTGCACCCATTGATATACTTGCGGATAATTTTCAGATAGTTGTCCGCATTTATAACCTCAAATTGCTCGTCTTCCAGGATTTTTTTTAAATCCCTTAACAAAATGTTACAGGGGTTTTGCTCTATCCATTCCTGGAGTTCATTTAATTCCGTATTGGAAAATAATTTTTTTGTTTCAGTTAAATGGGAATAGCATTTAAGATAGGGTAGTGATATTGGACAGGAATCCTGGCAAACTCCACACCTTAGACAGGATTTCAGGGTTTCAAGAATTTCCTCATATTGATTCTCCAGCAAATAATGCATCGTCATGAATCTGCCTCTCGCCGATTCTGCCTCATTATAACTGCTATTGTAAGTAGGGCAGTTCTTAAGACAGGCCCCACAATTTATGCATTTCAATGCTTCCCTGCTTATCTGTTCAGCTTTCATCTCATAAACACCCTCATGGCAAGCACATTATTTTTATCAAGTGATCTTTTTAACTCCTCATAGGCCCCACTCTCTCTTCTGCTCTTTATATTCCAGAAACTTTTGTTCACCTTTATTACATAATCATTTATTTTCTTGTCCATAAATAAAGACATCTGGGATTCCTCATCCAGCCCTACAATAGCCATTCCATTGGGGCATGTGAAGAATTCCTTTACGTTATTGTGATTTAACATCCTTATTACCTTGGCTGTGTTTGACTTATCAAACAATACTTTCGCAACCACAGGAGATGAGAATTCAACTGGCCTGCTCTCCTTATTTGTAATAAAAAATTGGTCATCATTCTTCACAAAAACAGTATCTGCAGCAAGATTATTATAAATTCTTACAGCCTTTTCAACCTCATCACTTGATACTTCAACATTCTCCTTATATTTTATTGGCTCCACTTTAAGAGTGATTTCCGAGTAAATAACGTATCCACCATACGAACCAAAAAATGTTTTTGTCAAATCATACCCTGCAACGTTTTTTACTACCACTCCCCCGTTCTTTACCAAAAGCCCGTCCGGAGTTATTATGTGAGAGCCCAGCAGCATATTCTTTATGTGACCTTCCTCTTCACTGAAAGGAGGCTCTGCACCCGAGGCTATCATTCCTCCTACCGTTGCATCCTCTGGAAGTGTGAAGTCCCTAGGCACAATTTGTTGGTTCTTCTTTAAAGTTTTAATTAAGTTCTTTACTTTTAACCCTGGCTGCACTTTTATGTAAAGCTCTGAAGGATTATATTCAATTATTTTATTCATCTTTCTTGTGCTGACAATAGCATCAATGTATTCTTCTATTAATCCTTCATCTCTTCTTGTATTATTCCCCAAAACAACGAATCTTTTATTGCTTTCATTCAGGTTACAAACAGTTTGCAACAAATCCTGCTCATTCTCCGGCATGAAGATCTCATTAGCTTTAACCCCGCAAACTTTTCTCAATCCATTCGGAAAACTTTTTCTTGAAACCTGGCCCCCTTGCATTTAGTAAACCTCATCAATCTGAACTAAATATTATATTGCCTTGCCCGGATTACATATATTATTCTTATCAAAAGTATTCTTTATCCTGCGGAAAAATTCCCTCTCCTGGCTGGAAAAAGCCATATCTATATGCCTCATCTTTTCAAATCCTATGCCATGTTCCCCTGTCAACGACCCACCCAACTCAAGACACATGTTCATAATCTCATCAACAAAATCTTCAACTTTCTTTTTTTCATCTTTAGACTCCACATTATAGAAAATAGAGGGATGGATATTTCCGTCACCAGCATGAAAGATATTAATAACAGGGAGATTTTTCCTGTATGAGATTTCTTCAATGATTTTCATTGCCTCAGGCAGCTTACACCTGGGAACGACCCCATCAACAAGGAATCGCTTATTTTTTCCTGTTATTTGATTTACTTCTTTTATTTTTTCGCCGAGCAATGCACCTCTTTCTAGGTGCATTTCGTTGTTTAATGTTTCACTCGTTCCTTTATTACCGTTACATATATCCTTTATATTTTGCAGTTTACTTTCTATCTCTTCTTCTTTTTTCCCTTCAACATCTATAAGAAGTACCGCAATATTTTCATTTAAATCTTCAAACCCTGGCATTACAGGGTCTGTGACCATCTCGAGAGCAGCAGGGATTATTCCGTTATTTATAATATCCCTCACAGCACAGGATGCATCTTCATTGTTACTGAAAATCACTTTCAAAGCACCTTTCTTTTCAGGCATTTTACTTATCTTCAACTTAATTTTTGTTATAATACCAAGGGTGCCTTCTGAACCAATAAAAAGATTTTTTAGATTTGGTAATCCTACAACTGCTTCATTTTCCAAGTATAATATCTCTCCTGTAGGCGTTATTATTTCCAGACCTAAAACATAATTTTGCGTAACCCCGTATGCGAGACAATAAGGACCTCCTGCGTTCTCTGCTACATTCCCACCTATTGTACATACATCCTTACTTGCAGGATCAGGAATAAACCTGTACCTGTTTTGCTTTAGGAATTGATTCACTCTTTCATTTATAATTCCCGTCTCCACAAGTATTGTTTCATTATCATAATCAACATTTATAATCCTGTTCATTCCTGAAAGCTGTATAACCGCACCCCCATACATCGGCACACTTCCACCACTATAACATGTACCTGCTCCCCTCGCAAGAAAGGGAGTTTTATTTTCATTAAACAATTCAACGAGCTCAACAACTTCTTTTTCGTTTGAGGGGAATACAACATAATCGGGTTCTCCTTTATCCATGCTAGCATCATAGCTATAGCTAATCCTGTGAACCTTATCTGTAAATACATTACCTTCTCCTACTATTTCTTTTATTCTGTCTAATACCAATGTGGAAGCTCCCCGTACATGTTTTCCAAAATCTGCAGTGAACCTTTTCTGGAACCAATCTCTCTCATCCTCTCAAGGAAGCCCTTCTTAAAAACAATATTTCTCAGTTTCACAGCACTTTCAGCCATTTGCAGCCCATAACTTTCCTTTCTCATATTCCAGTAATTATCATCTGCTGAATTAAGCAACTCAATAATCGCTGCAGCCTGCTCACCATATCTTTCCCTGTAAAAAGAATGTCCTTCATATCTCCAATTCTTAATGACACTGTCCCCATTCTCCTCATCTCCCAGGCCGACCTGGACACCATCTTTTGCAACTTCCTTTAAATACCTGAAGCCCTCATCAAACATCCTTTGGTCCTGTTTCTCAAGGTCAGCCAATGGTGAAAGTATGCAAATATTACCGTAGCTTACAAGAGCTACATACATGTTTCTCAGCCATCTTTCATCTTTTTTCATTTTTGGTATATTTTTCTCAGCAAAAAAGTCCTTCTCGGGAGGATGAAGAGTAAGATAATTTGAGTTCCAGCCATGCCAGCAATAATCTGCAATTTCATATACATTTTCAGTGGAGATTGTTCTTGTTGTTAATTGTAGATTATTTTTATCTTCACGTGCCTGTCCAACGTAGATAGTGGAAGGATGCAGGTCCAGCAAAAAGTTCAGGTTATCATAACCGGCAGCAGTCTCATTTATGCTCTCTCCCAGGTGTTTGTTCATCCTGACCTGCCTTTCTTTTGAATCTGTAAAAACATAAAGGTTCACATCCGGAATACTGTTCCAGCCGGGATGATGAGCACTGCCTTCATCTTTCATGTAAGAAGCCATACTTCCCGTCAATATAATCCCTTCTAGGCTTTCGTCTGCTTTTTCTACAACTCCCTGGCAAATTGAATCAATGGCTTTTTTAATTGTATTTGCGTTTACCATTTTCTAAAAAAAAGGGTCATTTATAACCTGTGGCTCCTCACCCAAAAATTGTGATTCATCTACAACCGCATTTTTTGCACTATCAACCCCGCAGCATGAGGAATTTCTGCAGTAATCAAGGTTGTATGATTTTTTTTGCTGCATGGCAATCTGACTAAAATTATTTGAAAAAATGTTGCCTAGTGCATTAATTCCCTGTGCAGCTCTCATAACACAGGGATACAAATCACCATTAGGTCTTACAATTACTCTTAACAGGCTAAGATAACACCTGGAAAATTCCTTTAGCACAGGCCCTTTCACAAT
>CAYOOQ010000056.1:0-3750 GCA_964405675.1 uncultured Methanosarcinales archaeon
GACAGGTTTGGTGAAATACTTATTCAGGGTGAAATCCAGGAGGAAAATATAATTCCTTCTGATGCTACTATAGAGATTACTCCCCGCAGGCTTCACGAGGGCTATTTTTCAGCGATATATGAAACTACAGGAACCAATCACAGGCCCGGTAATCTTGCAAGAGGCGATGTCTTAAGGCTTTGCTATGAGGCTCCCGGTGAAGTTACAGAAGATCAGCGCGTCAGGCTTAATTTTATTCCTAAAATTGGCACTCCTACACTAACAGAATTCATAACCCCTGATGTTATCTCTACAACCAGGGTTTACTTATATCCATAAACTATAAAAATGATTTCTATCTTATAATCTAATATGGTTTTAAACAGCCGCTCAATTGCTAACTATATAGAGCTTGAACTCAACAAGGACAGGGCTTTATCAGAAATAAAGCAGGACCTTCACAATTCCGGAGTGCCTGAAAAGATAATCAACAGTGCAATACAATATGCATACCTTGATGAAAAAAAATATCTTAACAAAATACGTCAGAAAAATAATGTAGCTATGGACATCCCTCATAAGTCCGCCATAAATCAAATTTGGTGGATTTTTGTCATCTTAATTATCGTAATAATCACAGCGGCACTTTTTTTCTTATTTAATCATCTTCAGCTTATTTAAACTCTTTTTTTATCTCTTGCATCTGCTTGTGCAGGTGGTCAAATATCTTCTTGAATATCTCAACATCATGCTTCAGTTTTTTCTCCTTTTCTTGAAGATGCTTAACCTTTTCTTCCAGTTGTTTTATTCTCTGGTCCTTATTCATATTTATTTGAACCCCTTACCATATTTTCCCAGCCATTCATTTGATTCCGTTATAAAATTTTGCACATCAGCATTTATTTTTTTAATATCTTCTTCTATTTGATTAAATCCTTTATCAATTTTATTAATTTTTTTATTTAGACCGGACGCTTTTAGTGCAATTGAATTTTTATAACCATAAATCAGCACAATAATAATTAATATAGTTATAACTGCAATCGGAATGCCTAAAGTAATGAGGAGCCCTGAAAAGCCCCTTTCAACCTTTAAGATGTACTGGGATTTCTCGACAGTTTCAAATTCTCTTCCTCTTGATATCTCAACATTTAAATCATAATCTCCTGAAATCAACTCTTCAGTAGGTAAATCAACATAAACTTTTCTGCTGGCGTCCTCAAAGCTTCCCTCAATAACATTACTTATATTCTCATCAGGTATTTTGGCTGAAATCTTGTAAAATGTTAATCCACTGCCTGGATTTTCAAGATAAACTGGCAACTCAAATTTATCCCCTTCATCAATTGAATATACCCTTTTCCCCCGCTCTTTTTCAACTTTTTTTAGATTAAAACTCCCTTTTATTTCATCAGTTGTTTCATTACTATATCTAAGGTAAGCATTGTAGCTATAAGCCCCTCCTTCTTTTATTTCCGAGGGGTCAAACATCAGGCTAAGGTTATTTTCATCACCTGGCATCATTCTGAAAGCTCCAGTTTGATTTATGTTTTTAACAAGATTTTCGTCCTTGTATATTTCAAGCACCGGCAAAACATTTTCTAGCACATTCCCATCATTAATCGTGTGTAGGTTGAAGTATACGGGGGTTTCAGTATCAATTGCATTAACAAAAACATCTTTCAATACCACATTATGGCTTCTTGTTCCTTCTATTTCAAAATCAAGGTTGAAAGAAGCAAGTCTCTGGTTCAGGGCCATAAAATCAATCTTAAGCTCATGCTCTCCAGGAGGTATATTTTCAGCAATTTCAAGCGTCAATCTTATGTTTTTCCTTTCATTAGGCTCCATTTGAACGAAAGTAGGATCCAGGCTCACATATGGCTCCAGATAACTGGACTCTTCAGAAACAAGAGCATTGACTCCAAACGAAGTAACATCCGGATTTATAACGGTTATGACAATGTTATATTTTTCGTTTGTTTCCGGTTCTTTAATTGTATATTGTGAGGGATTTATTGTGACCGCGTAAGACATAGGCAAAACTAATAAAAACAACACTAGTAAGCATATTTTTCCCCCATACATAGTAAACTGATAGCTTTTAGGTTTAAATGAATATAAAAAGATTTAGAACTACTCAACAAAAATAAACTTTAAAGGTTAATAATATTTATATATTCTATTTCTTGTCTGAAATTAAAATGAAGGAAGTTAAATGTCATGACAGCTATATAAATTATTGTGTGGGCCTTGCAAATGAATCTCTTTTTCCTGTAAAAGGAATAGATGAGATTAAAGAGAATGAATCGAAAATAAATGTTTATGCAAACATAGATCATATTGAAGATCCTAAAGATATTGCCATTTTGAACGGATTGAAAAGGGAAGACTACGACAGGGCTGTAAAAATTATCATGGAAGGAAGGTTTTTTTCCGAACATACTGCAGCAGGAGAGGCCACGAGACTTAAGCTGGGTACAAAATATCTTATCAATGTTGCACAGGATCTGGATTGTAAAAAGATTGCGGAAGCAATATCTGAAGAGAAGGGTAAAGATATAAAACCAGAAGATGTAGTGAAATCAGCGGGCTATAAGCCGGAAGAAGTTCTCCCAATATCTCTTGGAACTCGTCATATGCTGCAATATAGTTTTGACATAGCAAATCTTGCTAAAAAATATGGCTATAACCCTGAAGAAGTATTAAAAAAGCAAAAGATGCTTGTAGTTCTAAATGAGCATACAGCTGACAGGATAATGAGGGAATTTTTTGACCATGAATTCTTTGGTTTTCAGAGGGAGAATGTAATGTTCATGGTCCAGAAGGCCTATCACGGCCTGAATATAAACAATTCTGGATTTTTTTATGACACCAACACCCCAAAAAGGCTTCACAACCACGGCCATATGGTATTGCAGCAGACATTTGACAAAGAGATATTTTATGCAGACTCCAACTGCGAAAGGAAGTATATGACTTCTGCAGAATACGGCGAGGTCCTTAAGGGAATGGATAACAAGATCTCATTTAACATAGAAGACCTCAGCTATCTTAACGGCAGCATTGATTTTGATAGCCTTGCTTTCGCCCTTAAAAAGGCAGACGAAGGATACGGGATGCTCATGGAAATTGTTGCCAATAACCCCGAAAATCCACAAAAGGGTGGAATGGCGGCTTTTGACAAAAAATTGGGAAGGAATGTGATGATTGAAGGTTTCCAGCTAAAAGGCATACAAAATCACGAAATAACTTACCTGAACAAAAATTTTAATCATTATCCAAACCCTTATAATTGCTGGTCAATGCTAAAGGAACACGGCCTTAATATGCCTGTTGCCGTAAAAGAAAATTCTGTTTATTTCCAGCCAGTACAAGGGGACATCAACTTTCTGGTAAAAACAGAGTTTTTTCAGAGGGAAGACCTCCAGCCCATAAAATCCTGGAAATCCCCTGCAACAACCCCTCTTGCAATAAAGCACATGAAAATGCAGGACCAGCAGGAAGGATTCAAGACCTATGCAGAAAATATTCTTGGAAAGCGTTTCTAAGTATTTTGAAAGCAATTTTTTATATTCTTCATTTTTTCGCAAATGCTTTCAGAATATTCTTTAAGTTTAAGTTTTTGTATTGCAATTTAAATTGCATTTGTTATCATTATTATTCATTACTATTTACATCTGTTACTATTATTAGCTATTACCATTATTACTTCTTACTATTGCTATTATTATCTTCATCATCTATTCCTACTTATTAGCTATTACTATT
>CAYOOQ010000056.1:3850-7129 GCA_964405675.1 uncultured Methanosarcinales archaeon
TTACTTCTTACTATTGCTATTATTATCTTCATCATCTATTCCTATTTATTATTACTATTCCTATTCATCACTATCATCATCCACTAACATCACTATTCATCATAATTGTTCTTTTTGTTATATTGTTTATATTACAACTACATTTTTATGACTTTTTGATTATTATTGTTTATAAATTGTTACTACTTTATAGAAATACTTTTAAAAAGGTTCTTTATCCCAACCCTATGCAGGTCATAAACATCAACAGATACAAGAGATTAAAAAAAATTGAGAAACCCTCATTTTGTTGCGATGAGAGGGATGAAGCATTCCTGACAACTCCGGATATACTTGAAAAGAAAGTCAACTGGCTTGTGTCAAATTCCAAAAGAAACCCTGAGGCAATCGAAGTATTTGACAAATACATGCCTCATCTAATCTCTGAAGATGATTCTGACTGGCTTTTTCTAATTCAGGGTCTTACCGGTTTCGACGAAGTGGCTTCTTATTTTATTGACATTGCCGAAGAGTTAGGGTATGAAATAAATGACCCCATAACAGATTACAGGCATCCTCTAGTTGCTGAAAAAGCAGGTATCTCAAGAGAAGACGCTGCCCTATCAAACATAATACTAAGTGATATGAACAAAAAAGAAGTATTGGGGCTCTCTATAGATTATGATTTAGGATTCTCAATGCTTCAGAAAGCAAATGAAAACTTTAGCCTCCGCAGGGAAAGGGGAGATCCTTCTTATGAATTGCTTGTTGAAAAGGCGGTAAATAACTTGCAAAAGCTTTACGATACATCAAATGAGATTTCAAGAAAAAACATCGAATCAATTATCTCACAAAACCCCTATAAAGATTTCTTTATCTACACAGACATAAACAGTGTGCCTATAATTGAATATTTACAGGCAACTTCTACTAACTAATAAACTAATCAACCAACTAAATAGATAGATAGATAGATAGATAGATAAGATATGGGTTTTTTGGCCGAATGGAAATGGCATTTAAGAAAAATAATATTGTTTATAATTAATTCATTGTTTCATTAATTTTCTTTTAAGCTTTTGAAAAAAAATCAAAAAATAAAGGCATTAATCACATCTGATTAAGCCTATTTATCCTGTCTTCAATAGGTGGGTGAGTTGCAAAAAGATTCTTGAAAAAACTTTTTTTCTTCTTGTGATACGGCGAAGATATGAACAGATGGGCATTAGAACTGTTTGCTGATTTCAGCTTCCTGCCATCACCTGATATCTTCTCAAGTGCTGAAGCCAGCCCGGGAGGGTATCTTGTAAGTACTGCCGCAGTAGCATCCGCCATGTATTCTCTCTTTCTGCTGATTGCAAGCTTAATTATCTGCGAAAAAATAGGCGTTAATATTACCAGTACAATTCCAATCGCCAGAAGAATCAGCGTTACTCTTCCATCTTTTCTGTTGCTTCCACCACCAAAAAGGAAAACCCTGAAAATAAAGTGGCTAAGCAGAGAGACGATTCCTATGAGGACTGTAGTAAGCATCATAAATCTGATGTCATAATTCTTGATATGTGCCATCTCATGTGCTACAACCCCTTCTAATTCCTGCCTGTTTAAAACCTTCAACAAGCCGGTTGTTACTGTTATTGCTGCATTGTCAGGATCCTTTCCTGTTGCAAAGGCGTTCATAGCATCATCTTCTATCACATAAGCCTTTGGTGGCTTTATTCCTGCAGCAACAGCTATCGCTTCAATAGAATGATATAAATGAGGGTATTCTTGCTTTGTTACCGGCCTAGCTCCCGTCAGCCTAAGGATCATATTACCTCCTTGTCTGTAAGCGATTATTGAATATATTAATGAAAAAATAATTGCAATTATCATTCCAAATAATATGTTGTCATATATAAATCCTATAAACCCTCCCAGGAATCCAATCAATATTATGAATACTGAAATAAGTATGACTGACCTTGATTTGTTCTTTCTGACCTCATCAAAAGAAATTCTCATCCTTTATGCACCCTTCATTTTTCTTTTACAATCTTAATTTAATTGCTCATCACTTTCAATTGAAAGCTTCCAATTGGCATTTTACTCAACGTCAAAAGTCAACAAAAATAAAAAAGATAAATTAAAATGAAACCTTAACATTCTTCCTTTCTTCTTCTGTTGCTTCGAACATATCTTCAGGCTTGTAATTCAGCATACCAGCAAAAAGATTGTTTGGAAAGGTTTCAATCTTCGTGTTAAACATCATTACTATGTCATTGTAATGCTGTCTTGCATACGAAATTTTGTTCTCGGTTCCCGTTATCTCTTCCTGCAACTGCAAAAAATTCTGGCTTGCCTTCAAGTCAGGATAATTTTCTGAAACTGCAAAAAGTGACTTAAGAGTTTGTGAAAGCTGGTTTGAAGCTTCAGCTTTTTCCTTGACTGTTTCAGCAGAGAGTATTGCGCTCCTCGCCTTAGTGATGTTCTCAAGAGTGGTTTTCTCATGTTTCATATAACCCTTCACCGTATCAACGAGATTGGGTATAAGATCATTCCTTCTCTTCAGCTGGACATCAATCTGTGCCCACGCATTTTTAACCTGATTCTTTAGCCTCACAAGGCTATTGTATAATAGAATCACAAACAAGACTAATATGCCTAATACAACAAGTAGTATTATCAGCCACAAATCCATTTTAACACCTCGCTACAGCGGTAATAAATTTTCAAATTCCGCTCTTTATCTATGCTACGATAACTTATTGTATTTAAAAACATTTTGTTTTCTTTCTTCCAAATCGCTTTAGATTATTAGCTTAAGAATATGTTCAGTGATTCAATGCCCAAAATGTTTTTTCAGTTCACTTACAATTGTTTCAATCTGGTTGTCCGCCAATTTTCTATCTTTTGCAAAGAATTGTCCGTAATCGTCATTCATAAACCTGGGTATTATGTGGAACTTCAAATGCCTTTCAACCTCCCCGGTATACTCTCCTTCATCGCTTCCGTACGTAAATCCCATAGGCATAAGATACGAATTCAGAGCCGTGCATACTTGTTGTATGGTTCTCATGAAACTTTCCAACTCATTAGCCGAAAGCTCCCTCAGGCTTTCAACATGCCTTCTTGGAACAACAATGCATTCCCCTCTGTTTGATGCATTATGCGAATGAATCACTATCTCAGTATCGGTTTCAATCAGCTTATACCTGTCCATGTTTTCTTTGTTGCAATAAAAGCATTCCATTTTAATCTTCTTATTAATTATGCCTTTAAAAAATTAACGCTTAAAATCCATTTAAATCTTAAGATACA
>CAYOOQ010000057.1:0-7104 GCA_964405675.1 uncultured Methanosarcinales archaeon
AGGTGATAAATATCGGTAAACTATTCGGAACTGACGGCGTGAGAGGTAAGGGAAATGTTTATCCCATGACGGCTGACTTGGTTCTCAGGCTGGGGCAGGCTGCTGCCAGAGTCTTCAAAAAAGAAGGTAAGAAATTAAAAGTAATAATAGGTAAGGATACAAGGGTATCCGGTTATATTTTTGAAAGTGCATTGACTGCCGGGCTTTGCTCTATGGGAGCAAACGTATATCTTGTTGGTCCCATGCCAACTCCTGCAATAGCCCACCTCATAAGGAGCTTTGCTGCCGATGCAGGCATAGTGATTTCTGCTTCCCACAACCCCGCCGAAGATAACGGCATAAAATTCTTTGACAGGGATGGATATAAGCTTCCGGACGAAATGGAACAAGAAATCGAAAAACTTGTATTAAACGGGAAATTTGACACATCCAGAATGACCGGTAAAAATGTTGGAAAAGCCTTCAGAATAGATGATGCCTCCGGCAGGTATATAGAATTTGCAAAAAACTCTGTAAAAAATAAAAAGCTTACTGGGCTGAAAGTGATACTTGATTGTGCAAACGGGGCAGCATACAAAGTAGCCCCTCTTATTTTCTCCGAACTGGGTGCAGAAGTTACTGTTTTCGGTAACAAGCCTGATGGCCTAAACATTAATCATGAATGTGGAGCACTACACCCTGGCCTGATAAGATCTGCTGTTCTTGGTCACAAGGCTGACGTGGGAATAGCTCTTGATGGTGATGCCGACAGGGTTATTATGGTGGACGAAGAAGGTGAAGAGGTAGACGGTGACGAACTGATCGCCCTCTGTGCATTTTACCTCAATGAAAGCAAAAGGCTCAAAAAAGATGCTGTTGTTGTTACTGTTATGAGCAATCTTGGCTTCGAGAAGACCTTAAAGGACAACAATATTCTCGTTCACAGGACTGATGTTGGCGACAGATATGTAATCGAAAAAATGAAAAGCTCTGGTGCGGTTCTGGGAGGTGAGCAATCCGGCCACATAATATTTTCTGATCATAACACCACTGGTGACGGTACAATAGCTGCCCTGCAGGTTCTAAGTATTATGAAAAAGACAGGGAAAAAGCTTTCCCAGTTAAAAAAATGCATTGAAAAATACCCTCAAATGCTTGAAAGCTTCCATGTGAAAGAGAAAAAGCCTCTCGAAGAACTTCCTGACGTTCAAAAGGTTCTTTCAAAAGCAGAAAAAGAACTGGGGGAGGATGGAAGAATACTCGTCAGATACTCTGGGACAGAAAACAAGTGCCGTGTTATGGTGGAAGGGAAGACACAAAAAATTACTGAAAAGGTTTGCAACGAAATTGCTGATGCCATAAAAAAGGAGATAGGTGTTTGAATGAAAGCCGTAATACTAGCAGCCGGAGAAAGCACAAGGACTTATCCATTAACAGTAACAAGACCAAAGCCCTTGCTGAAAGTAGCAAACAAAACACTCCTTCAGCATAACTTGCAACAATTAGAAGGAATAGTTGATGAAGTCATAATAGTTGTGGGATACAAAAAAGAGATGATTATTGAAAAGTTCGGGAATGATTACAATGGGATAAAACTCACTTATGTTATCCAGGAAAAAAAACTCGGCACAGGTCACGCTCTCCTGCAGGCTGAAAAGCATATTGGTGCAGGTAATTTTCTTGTGTTAAATGGTGACGATCTTTATTCCTCAGTTGATCTTCTGGCACTATCAAAAGAAAAAAACACTGCCTTGGCGGTTGAAAGAGAAAACCCTTCCTCCTTCGGTGTGTTTTTCATGGAAAACGGCATTGTTTACGATCTAGTTGAAAAGCCTGAAGGTCTCGAGAAAGGCCTTTGTAACATAGGATGTTTTGTCCTTGACGATGAAATATTCTCACTTTTGAAAAATATAAAGGCAAGCTCAAGGGATGAATATGAGCTTACTGACGGGATTTTAGAGCTCATAAAGAAAAAGAAGTTTAATGTGAAAAAAGCACAGGGTTTATGGGTTCCGGTAACTTTTGCCTGGAGCCTTCTTGACGCCAACGAAAAGCTCCTTGAGACACTGGAAAATAATGTAGAAGGTGTTGTGGAAGAGAATGTCACTATAAAAGGGAATATGACTCTTGGGGAGAATAGCATTGTGATGTCGGGAGTTTATATTGAAGGTAATGTCAAAATAGGAAAAAACTGTAAGATTGGCCCCAACACTTACATCCGTGGCCCAACATCCATAGGGGATAATTGCAGGATTGGTCCTGCCGAAATAAAAGCAAGTGTATTTTTTGATGGTTGCAGATGCGATCATGTTTCTTACATAGGAGATTCTGTTCTTGGTGAAAACGCTCATATAGGTGGTCATACTGCTGTAGCCAACCTCCGCCATGATAAGAAATTACACAGGAGCATGGTGAAAGGAAAGCTTGTTGATACCGGCAGAAAAAAATTAGGCGTTATACTGGGGGATGACACAGATACGGGTATAAACACTTCTTTTTATCCGGCAAGAAAAATGTGGCCCGGAACTTTTACTGTTCCTTCACAGGTTGTAAAAGAGGATATAAAAAATAATGCTGGCTAAAAAAGTTAGGCACTATGTGATGTTTGTTTAAAATTGGTATAAAAGAGGTTTTTAGAAGATGTGTGGAATAATTGGTTTGGTTTCAGATAAAGAATTTTCAGTAAACAGGACTCTTATAAGGGCCCTTAAGCGCCTTGAATACAGAGGTTACGATTCCTGGGGATATGCAAGCAGCAATGGCGGCTTTTTCAAGGAGAAAGGCGAGGTTGCCTATCTGGAAAACGATTTAAATACAAAAACAGGGATTGCCCATACTAGATGGGCCACAAACGGTGGCGTAACCACAGAAAATGCCCATCCCCATTTCAACAAAGATAAGACTATATTCGCAGTACACAATGGTATAATAGAGAATGCCCCTCAGTTAAAAGAATCCCTTGAGAAAAAAGGTTATGAATTTTTGTCCCAGACTGATTCAGAAGTGATCGTACATTTTTTTGACCATAGGCTAAGTAAGGGCAGGGACATGAAGGAAGCCATGTTTGACTTCCTCAATAAGGTTGAAGGAACTTTTGCAATCTTAATCCTGAGGCCAGAGGAAAACAAGATATACGCCTTGAAAAGGGATTCACCTCTTGTAATGGGCCTTTCATCAGGTCAGAATATATTAAGCTCTGACGTTTACGCCTTCAGCAATATAACAGATAAGGCCATTTTTTTTGAAGACAATGAATTTGCCATAATTGAAAACAACAGTTATGAATTTTTTGATATGTACGGCAAAAGGATTGAAAAGGAAACCAAGGTGTTTGAATGGGAAGTTGAAGACCAGACTAAGGATAAATTCCCTCATTACATGCTAAAGGAAATTCATGAGGAGGCAAATGTTGCAAGGCGCCTCCTGCAATCCCTTAAAACAACCCAAAAGGATAAGTTCGATGATTTTGTTAAACAGCTTTATAATTCAAAAAGGGTGGTTTTTGTCTCCTGCGGCACAAGTTACCACGCTGCTTTGATTGGCTCTTATATACTTAATAAAGTGGGTATAAGAAGTCAGGCGGTGATAGCATCTGAATTCCAGAATTTTGTTGATATTGACAAGGACACTACTGTTATTGCCATCTCACAATCGGGGGAAACCATGGATGTGGTTGTAGTGATAAAAGAGGCTGTGAAAAAGGGGGCGAGAGTATTGTCAATAGTCAATGTTCCGTATTCAACCATCCAGAGGCACAGCAGCGCCTCCCTTGAAATAATGGCCGGCCAGGAGATCTGTGTTGCAGCCACCAAATCTTTTACAAATCAGCTGATAACATTATTCGCTCTGGGGAAGGAGCTGGGTTACAACCGGATTAAGCTTAAGAACATTCCCACCAAAATCACAAGGACCATCAAAAAAACAGAAGATGGCATCAAAAAACTTGCCAAAGAATTAGTTGACAATGAACACATCTTTGTTCTTGGGAGAGGTGTATCTTACCCCATTGCACGTGAAATTGCCCTTAAACTCAAGGAAATACCATATGTTCATGCTGAGGGCATGATGGGTGGTGAGCTAAAACATGGCACAATAGCTCTTGTGGAGGAAAACACCCCTGTAATTTCATTAATACCCAACAAAAACACCGATATGATAACCAACACAAAAGAAGTCGAGGCCAGGGGCGCAAAAACAATAATAATCTCAAACACAAACGATGGTGCAATAAACATCGAAAAATGTGATGATGCTGAGTTCAGCATTTATTCAAGCCTTGTGGGACATCTTCTAAGCTATTATATTGCAAAGCGGAAGGGTTTGCCGATTGATAAGCCAAGAAATCTTGCAAAAAGCGTTACCGTGAAATAAGTATTACCTTAACTAAAAATCATTATAAAAAAGCGTCTTTGCGATATTGATTGCTACAATATTTCAAAGGCATCTTTCAATGGAGGCCAGGCTTATAATGGAATTTTTCCTTAAGATTTCAACCAATGACCCCTTAAGCTCATTGGAAGTCCTTACAGAAGCTGAATCTTTCAAAAAACCATGACCGGCATTTGCTGCAAGCTCTTCAATCTTCCAGGTGGTATCAGGGTCTAGTGCTGTTTGTATATAATCGTTGGCTTCCTGATAATGGTCGTCCGTCAGTATCTGCAAATTATATAGAAATTCGTCTTTATCTTTGGAATCTTCAATGAATTCCTGTTTTTCAAAATCTGTTTCAAGATAAATCTCCCTGTTTTTGGTTTGCATATGAAAAAAAAGCCCGTTGGTTTCCCTCATCCAGTATTGGGCAAAAAACGATAAAGTTTTAGGTACATTCTCAAATAAAGGCATTTTATTTTTTGCTTCATACTTGATGTGCCTTGCTGCATTTCTCTCCCAGTACTCACTGGTATTGTAAAGGACTGTTTCCTTAGGTATCTCACCAAAAACTTCTATGCCTTCATCTTTCCTTCCGGCCAATCCGCTCCTTTTATTTTTGTAATGTATATAATTCGGCTCATTAATGGATTCCATGATATTTGTCCGGTATAAAAAATCTTATATAAAACTTTGTAACCGGTTTTTGTAACCTTCTCCGGACGAAATCGGCTTGATTTATCATTTTTACTGTAAATATTATTTTCATTTTCACTTTCAATTAAGATTACTTTCAATTAATATTATAACCTCAAATTTAATAGAAATATTCTGCTTTCCAATGTTTTTTCCAACAATTTTTAAATAACCCTTATTTTTTCCAATACTATGCAATACCAACTATCGGCATTTGATATCCACTTTTTGATAAAAGAGCTAAAAGAAACTCTGGTTGATGCGAGGGCAGATAAGATATTCCAGCCTTCAAAAAAGGATTTTTTGTTTAGTTTCCATGTCCCTTCTAAAGGCAAGCATATGCTTAAGGCAATGCTTCCCAATGTTATGTACATGACTGAATTTAAAGAGGAAATGCCTATGCATCCTCCGCAATTTTGCCTTTTTCTGAGGAAACACTTAAGCGGTGGATTTTTAAGAGATATAAGGCAATTCGGTTTTGAGAGGGTTATCGATTTTGTTTTTGAAACTAAGTCGGGGGAGAAGCATCTTATTATGGAATTCTTTTCCCGGGGAAATATGGTTCTTGCTGAAGGCGATCTTAAAATACGCTCTCTTTTGGAAACCCAGAATTGGAAAGACAGGACCCTTAGGGGCAATGTGATTTATGATTATCCAAAAAGGGATTACAACCCCCTCATAATGACATTGGAGGAATTTTCAGAATGCGTAGAAAAGTCGGAGAAGGAAGCGATAGTTAAAACTCTGGCCCTTGACCTTGGCCTTGGCGGAAAATACTCTGAAGAAATCTGCCACAGGGCAGGTATTGATAAGAATAAATTTTATCTTGAAGAAGAGGAAAAAAAGACTCTTTTTACCGAGCTTGAAAAATTCAGGAATGAGCCACTAAATCCAAAAGTAGTTTACGAAGACGATAGTCCTAAGCACATCATGCCCGTAAATCTTCATTCCATTGATACAACTAATGCCAAGGATTTTGAGACATTTAACTCGGCTCTTGATAATGTTTTTGCAACTGCTAAAATTGACATTGAAATGGGCAAAAAACTTGCCCCTTATGAAAAGGAAAAAAGGAAAATAGAATCCCAGATAAAACAGCAGGAAGATCACATAAAAAAGCTTGAATCTGAAGTCGAGGAAAACCAGAAAAAAGGGGAGCTATTATACAGCAATTATTCAATTATTGAGCCATTGATAAAAGAATTAAACACAATAATCAAAAAACACCCTCAAAAAGAGATAAAAGAAAAACTAAAAGGCCACGACATCATAAAAGACATTAATTTCAAGGACAAAAAAATAACAATTGAAATTGACTGACTATTCTATATTTATTCTATTCCATATTAATTTCTTATAATACTCTTATTACTATAACTTTATAATCATTATAATCTTCTTCTTATTCTTCTTCTAATATTTCATCACGATTGCTATCTTCAATCTTATTTTTTAACCTCATTTTGTTATTATTTTTTATATAGCAATTCTTGTTGTTTTTAGCCCCTTCTATCCCTTCAATATGGCTTATTTTCATATTTTTCTGGAGCCATTCCCTGAAAAAATTATCAACCTTAACTCCCATCGATTGAAGGCTGCTTTTAAGCCTTCCATAAAGTTCTTTCCCCTTTTTATCAAAATCAGTTAGTATTATGGTTTCTTTTGCTTCAAAATCCTCCACAACCTTGTATATTGGCTTCTTACTTAGGGAAAAAACCTCATTATCTATTCCTATACTCCTCAAAGCCTTTATGTCATTTTTCCCTTCCACAATAATAGGGATTTCTGCCAAATTGATTTCTTTAACCCATTCTTCCAGTGTCTCAAAATCTTTCATACTATTACCACTATCCAATTTTATTTAAAATCTCTGCGAGATTTTCAATTCCAAAAATTTTTGGTTTTAATAAATATATTGCAAGCCCATAAATAACAAAAATCCTTTGGATTTTTGGAACATCCAGAGCTATGCCCTGGATTGTACCCCTACCCAGACTCACTATCGTTCGTAGCTTAAAATCTAAAAAGATTTTAAGCATAGTCGTTGTCACTCGTAGCTTA
>CAYOOQ010000058.1:0-2762 GCA_964405675.1 uncultured Methanosarcinales archaeon
TTACCTAAAAACTACAACCAAATGGGCATAAAAGGGTAAAGTCTACTGGTAAAACCAAAGAAGTAATTGACAGGAAATGTAGTAGAATCATTCAGACAGTTGTTTGGTTTTGAGGGTTTTTAATGAAATTAACAAGATTCCTTTTAAATTTTTCAGAATTCCATGTATCGTTATGACCATAGTCTTCTATTAAAACATAACTTTTATTTTCTGCATGAATTGTTTCGTATAATTTTTTTGAGAATCTCTGGGGAACAACACGATCCCTATCTCCATGGAAGAATATGATATTTCCGTCAAAAGCTTCCAGCCACTTTACATTATCAAAATTTTCCGTCAAGATTAACCTGGCGGGATAGATTAAAAATCTGGACTGTGCCACATCTGCAATACTTGAAAACGGACTTACCAGTATAATATGGTTAACCTTCCCTATATTAGTATGATAAGATGCGGCTCCTGACCCCAGGCTCTGGCCGTAAACAAAAATATTCTTGAAATTAGACTTCCTTATGAAATCATCTATGTTTCTAACATCATTAAGTATCAAATCTTTTGAAGGTTTTCTTTTATCATCTGAATAACCGGCATATTCAACAAAAATAAGTGATTTGTTGGTCTTTTCAAATGTGCTTCTGAATCTTGCCCTGTCACAGGCGGAGCCAGCATTACCATGGTAATAAACGATAACATCATCGTTTGAAACATTTTGATAATAAAATCTTGTACCGTTATGATTTATTTTTTCATAATCAAGAAAGCCAGGGCAATTATTGAAATCCTGGTTGTCGGGAAAATAAAGCATATTTTTCTGGTTGAAAAAAAGGAAAACCCCGAAAATAAGGTAGAAGATAAAGAACAGTAATAAAAAAAACAATAAAATATTCAGTTTTATGTGCATATGATTCCAAACGGAATCAGTATTATTTATATTTACCTGATTGATCTGGCGATGTACGTTCTCATGTTCACTACGGATTGCTCAATTGATGAGGTGTAGCCCTCAAAGGGATGATGATGCAGGACTCTGAATGAGTTATTTCCCAGCTCCCTGTTAACATAATTAAAGTTATGCGGGAATAAGCAAACATTCGTTTCCCTTGCTGTCAAACCCTCCTGATGTTCCCTTACATTGAAGGCAAAATAACCACCTTTCTCTATTACCCTGCTTACTTCAGAAAAAATGCTCCCCAGTTCATTGAAATACAAAAAAACACCGCAGGAAATAACATGGGTAAAACTATCAGATTTGAAAGGTAAACCCTGTCTGATGTCGGACTGCACAAGACTGCTAATATCCTTTTTTTTAGAAAGCCTTAGGGCAGAAATATTTATATCGATTCCAGTGGTATTAACCCCAAGATTGTGAAATTTACCGGCACATTGCCCTGCTCCAATACCAAGATCCAGCAACTTGTCACCTTGGGCCAAATAACCTGAAAATGACTCATACAAGTTTCTAGGCCCTTCCCATGGCTTATACTTTTTATTCATCACTTAATAGAAGTAAATCTCATTTAAATAATTTTTCTTTTACTACTTAAAGTTATACTTTTTTGCTTTTAATACACATTTTCCATCGGTTTGCTTTTTTTGTCGGACCATATATGAAAAAGATTCAGAGATGAATCGTTATTAAAAAGAGAAAATTTTATAATAAACCTTGTAAACCTGAAAGAATCAAATTTTGTAATTTGGTCAGAAAGACATGAATGAACGTATAACGATTAGAAAGCTAAAAAGGGAAGAGGCATCAAAAATAGGTCCTTTAATGCTTGACCTTTATAAGAAGTGGGATGATATTGACCCCATAGATGAAATAGATAAGAGTTGGTTTTTTTCTAAAGGACAGGAAAAATATGTACAGGAAATACTTGATGATAAAAATAAGCTTATTCTGGTTGCAGTTCTTGATGAGAGTGAAATAGTAGGGTATGTTTCAGCCGAAATTGAGAATAGAAAACCGTTCTTAAAAAAAGTGGGCTATATTGATGAGGCTTATGTTAAGCCAGGTTACAGGGGGGAAGGTATAGCATCTGAATTGTTGACAAAGATATTTGAATGGTTTGATGAAAGAGAAATTACCTGGATAACCTTAGAGACTAATTCATTTGATGAGCAAGCAATATCGTTCTGGGAAAACCAGGGATTTGAAGAATTCAATAAGTTCTTCAAGCTGAAAAAAGGGAAAAGAAAAATTTAAAAAAAATTTTAACTCTCCAAAAGGGACAACATGAAAGACAACGGTTATCTAAAAGTAATAGGTGATTTAACAAACGATATGGGTAAGGCTGTCCAATTGTATGTTAAACAGACCCCAGTATTAGCAATAGGGGATATTTATTCATTCTATCATGGGGATGTTCTGGATAATGTTCTTAACGAAATGGAAATCCCGCACGAGAAAACAGTTCTTAAGGATGGAAGGTACCATGCAAAAAATGAAGGGGGATTATATGTTGCTGTGGGGATGGGTGATGCAGATTTATATGAAAAAGATAAAGGCAGGATTTACCTCTCGGGAAACAGTTTGGGGTATGGATTAAATATTGATGAGGAACATGCGAAAATTTTGAATTCTTACCTTAATGGTATTGAAGTTAAGATTGATTGAGTTCAAAAAAAATAATCTATTCAAACTTCTTCAAGCAATAACTATCACCTTTCTTTTCAAGGATACAATCAATAAACATTTTACCACGATTTCTTATCATTTGGTCTATGATGAGGTAATCACTTGGTATGATTTTTTCCTTTATCTT
>CAYOOQ010000058.1:2862-6882 GCA_964405675.1 uncultured Methanosarcinales archaeon
TTAATCAAAGCAGATATTGCAACAGGTAATGGTAAATCAGCCATATTTTACAGGTAGGTAAAGGAATCATTATAAAATTTATGGAAAAAATGAATTTCCGGAATTTTTTATATGCATACAAATACGATTTCTAAGAAATGAAAACCAATATAATTGACAAATAGATATATTTTAATATAAGAAAATAAGTACAACAATATGAATATATTTTTACAAATATTTATTACAGGCATAGGCATTTTAGCAACTGCCATAATTCTTAATTTACTTGCAAAATTTCTTAATATACTCACCTGGTATGATTTGTTTGCTAAAGTTTCAAAAAAAGGATTAAAAGAAACAATAATTAATTATTGGCCACATTTATTTTTTTTAGTATTTATATACCCTCTTTTATTAGGGGCTTCAGCGTATTACATACTGAAATTTTTAAGTTGAAATGTTAAAATGAATAAAAAAACAAAGAATATAATATACATAGCAGCAACAATTGCTTTTCTGCTGACATTAGTGGGAGTGCTGCTTTTTATTGGTCCGGAAAGGATGGTGGATATAATCGGTGTTAATAACAGCTATCTTATTTTGTTTATATTCGCTATTTTTGGAGGGGTTTCTGCTTTTACCTCTGCCTCTTTTTACGCAACCATGGCTACATTTTTCATGGGGGGATTGAACTTTTTTATTCTCATAACCATCGGGGCTGTTGGCCTTGCCATAGGAGACACTTTCTTTTACTATATTGGATTCAAAGGACAGGACCTGACAAAAAATACAAACTATAAACAAAAGGTTGAATACCTTCAGAAAAAAATTGATAAGATACCCAAAAAATGGACATCAATATTCATATTTATTTATGCTGGCGTTACTGTATTTCCAAAAGATATACTTTGCCTGGCTTTTGGATTAAGTAGATATAATTACATCAAATTTATAATACCCATGATGCTGGGAAACCTGCTGTTTAATTTTTTGTTCCTATACATTGTTTCATTGGGTTTGATATGACTGGGATGTGACTAGAGTAAGTGAAAAAATATTTTACATTAATTAAAATTTATTGAAATCCATATACAGAAAATAAAAGATATGTATTGTTTCTTAGCAGCTTTATTATAAGTCATCCAACAACGATTTTTCCCCAATAAACTCACAAATTAATCCAAGTTTTTTGAAATAATCAACCATTGAAATACATGCGAACTTTTCAGTTGAATAATGTGTACCACCTAATATATTAATTGCATTTTTTTTGGCAAAATCATGGGCTTTTTTTGAATAATCTGATTTTGCAGTGATACCTGTAATAAATGTATTAGCACCTTCCTTTAAAACCTCCTGAAGTACATCAACCTCATTGCCTCCACCAGCTACTATCGCCACTTTATTGTTTTTTATTTCGGGCAAACCATAATCATATAAGCAGGCTTTATGACCGATTAATTGCTGAAACTTAGTTTTCATATCCATGACATTACTTAAATTAGTAGTACCAAAAACACCTGCAAAAGCACCATAATAAGGAGCAAATGGTTTTTCCACAACTATACCAAGATTTCTTGCCAAAGTGCAACTGGTTGAATGTTCACCATAATTATCAAGGGGGACATGGAGATTATAGATGGATATTTTTCTTTCTTTAAATTTATACAAAAGATTCTTATCCATTGGATAAAATACATCAGGTGAACTTCTTATATCCCAAATGCAAGGATGATGAACGAACAACATGGCGTTTACGACATCATCATCCAAGATTTTTTCCATGACTTCTTTTGACGGAAAAACAGAGGTATAAACTTTCTTTATTTCTTCAGTAAAATCACAAACCAGGCCCATTGATCTTTTTTTGAAATTGTCGCAAATAAAGTCATAAATTGATTCCATTTCTTCTGCCCACTCGTCTTTCATTTCACCAGTTATGAAATCTTTCTCAAGTATTTCATACAATTGCCATGCTTCCATAAAATAATCAAAAGCCAGATTACTTTATAAAATTTGTTGCATGAAAACAACTGATAAATTAAAAACCATTATAAATAAAATCTACTTACACAATATTCATAGGAATTAATAGGGGTGGTAAGATGAAAAAGATTAAGGTTTTTTTGTGTTGCTTGATGCTGTTCATGTTGTTTTTTTTAGCAGGATGCAGTGTTGATAATATCGAAGAAATAAAGGATGATGATTATATAGGAGAGACCGTGGTAGTATCAGGCACTGTAAAGGATTCAATTAAACTGGGTGAGCTATCTGGTTTCACGTTGGAAGATGATGAAGGTAATACTATAGGGGTGGCATCTGAGTCATTGCCAAGAGAGGGAGAAGAAATAGTCGTTGAAGGAACTCTTAAGAGGGAGCTTGTAATAGGTTATTTCATTGACAGGCATGAGTAAAAATATTTAATTTTATTTTTTATTCATGGCGATTAATCAAACAAGAAATCTTAGTTGATTTTTTTATATTTAACTTTGGGTTTATTCTCACTCTCAACTACCGGACTTTGAAAATACCCAACGGAAAAGAAAAAGTGGTAAGAGTATAATCAATAGCAATATAAGGTATTCAAATATTTCAAATGAATCCAAACCAAGAGTTAATTGGTAGCATTCAGGTCCTCCGGTTGTCAAGAAGGCGTATCCAACGAAAGCCAGTATTACAAAGAAAACATAGCCTTTGAATTTATCCAGAAAACTAAATTCAATTCCGATTATTGCGGAAATCACAACAAGGGAAATAACACCTATCAAAAGAACTGCAATCTGTGGTAGTGATTCCCTGATTATTACAACTAGATCCCAGCAGGGATGGTAGAGATTTATCACGTGTAGAATTACCGATATTAATGCCAGACAAAGGGAAATAACAACATTTGATTTGTTATTAAATAATTTTGATTGGTGAAGTGCTATGTACAGCAATGTAAATATAACTAAAAATGGCAATATAAATTCTATAAGCCCGAATGATTCAAGTGTTGATATTATTTCTTCAATTTCCATCTTTTGAATTTAATCCCTTATATAGCCAAAGTTGCAAAAATTTATATTTATTTTTTCTCAATATCATCATTAATTTTTTTATAATCTAAATAATCTAATAATGGCCTTTTATAATTATTTCTATTTTCTGTATGTGTATGGCAAATGAAAAGTAGAATGATTATTTGGTCTTGAATGCAGACTGACTAATATAATTGGTACAACAGTTAGGAAGCTCCACCATTAATAAAAGAAAAAGATTGAGAATAGCTGGACAAAAATAACAACAACATTGGCGGCTGACGAACATTTAGCTGCACAAAATGTTCTACGGGGCACTCCGGAGGAGCCATCCCTCGCCCCGCCAGCGCCTATGTTGTTATTTTTGTCTGCAAAGACAGGTTCATAGTCTAAGTCTTTAGTTTAAAGGCAATCAGCTACACACATACTATTTTTCTGATTATTTGCTAAATAGAATAAAATTCTGAAATTATTTATGAAATAAATCAATATATTTCTTTGTTCTTAAACGGAATCAGGGATAAGACAACGGCTTCAGTATAGTATTTGGTCCTGTCGATAACATTGTCGGTTAGAATGCCAACTGCTCCGTTTTCCTGCTTTGAATTGATGCATTTGAAGACTATATCATCCGCCTCCCCAAGTTCCTTACCACCCTTGATAAGTTTTACTATCTCTTTTGGAAGGTAAAATGAAGCAGTCCTGGATTTACCAATACGTTCCCCTGATCTTATGACAACCCATGCAAACGATTCCATTTCGTCTCCATCCAGCTGAACACCGCCCTCTATCCCTACATAAAAGTCCGCTCCGCTGGATTTATCCGATGCAAAATCCGCCCTGTTTAATGCACCCTTGAAGGTTTCGCTGTTACTTATGGGTTGATCGGAAACATTTGAGGGTACACTAACTCCCGAAAAAGAGAAATCTTCCCCCGGAAACATCTTATGAAATCCTTCTTTAACAGAATTTATCTTTACTGGGTTTTCTGATGCAATCACTACTTCTTTCATCAATT
>CAYOOQ010000059.1:0-6828 GCA_964405675.1 uncultured Methanosarcinales archaeon
TTATTTTTTTCGGTTGTGAAAAACAATCTAAATATATGAGAAAAAACCATAAAAAGTAAACCAAATAAAAAAACTAGCGCAAGAATTTTTCCTTAAAACCTGTATAAGCATAAGGCGCCACAAAACTCAGGACAAATAAAAATATTAATATTTGTGCATCAAAACCTACCTTCACATTAAAAAAATCTGAAAAAAATCTTGAAAACTCAATAAAAACCAGAAGATCTACAGACGCAAGTACAGGAATCAAGACAAGAGCTATATAATGGTGTTTAAGCTTAAGATGTTCAATTGATAAAACAAGATAATTAAGGAGCGTCCCTATTGAAAAAGCAATTATTGCAACCAAAGCATAACTCCAATAGCTTTCCAGAATGAAGATAAAGGGTGATATTACCAGCACCGCTGCGAAATTAAGTATTATTATTACAAGAAGACTCTGCCAATAAAAAAATTTGCTCAAGTTCTTTTTCATCAGAAAATCTCTATTCCTGTCCTGTTTTAGGATTTTTTCAATTTCAACAAACTTCTCTTCACCCAAGCTCTTTTCATAAGACTCATCTTTTGATTTATCAGAGGATTTTTTATTGGACTTCTTTGCCATTTATATTAAACAAAGAGAAATAAATATAAATTTTGCGATTTATAGATATAAAAAACAATAAAAATAGTGTAGTTCATAGAATAATTGTTTTGTGGCAAATAATCTAATTATGAAGTAATTCTAATAGTAATGAAATCTTATTGATTCTTATGTTAAACCTTTAAACAAAATCCACTAAGCATTGCCTGTCATATGGTTTCTGTTCTCCAATTTGATAGTTTTGTTCGGTAAAATCCAGGAGTTGTATTGAATAATTCCAGTTATTGTGGAAGCATATGGTTGCAATCTGCACAAAGAAACCAGTTTCAATGGCTTTATTGTACAGGAGTACTGCTGTTTCAGTTATTTTTGGCTTGAATCCAGAGATTTTTTTGTTCATGTTTTTTGTTTTTATTTCATATAATATTATCTTTTTTCCTTTAGAAAAATCTATTTCAATTGCATCAATTGAATGCCAATAATCATTCAGGAATTCCATCTGTTGTCTCGTTAAATGACTTCCGAAGATTGCAAAATATCTGGTTTTGCTCCAGTATTTGTTGATTACCACGTATCTTTTAGTGAGCTTGAACATACACTCACCTATCAGGCTTTTGTATGTGCCATTTGATTCTTTTAGGTTGAACATACATTATCGTATGTTTATTCTTTTATATATGATTAATTTGTGAAATTTCGGAAAATAAAGGTTGAATTACCAAAATTTTATTTTTTTGATAAAAATATCAAGAGAACAAGGCAGTGATTTCAGAAATTTTATGGTTTTAGTGGAATTTGGACTTGCTTATGTATTAGTCAGGAAAAAGCAGAGGAACAAAACTTTTTTAAGCAAGCTTTCTGTGGATTATTACTATTATGTTACTTTCAAAGTCACAGTATTTGATGGGTTTGCAATGTCCTAAACTTTTGTGGGTTGTTTTCAATGAAAAAGAGAGATTGCCTGAAACTGATGCTTTTACCCAGCATACTTTTTATGAGGGAGAAAGGGTTGGTGAGGTTGCAAAATTATTATTCTCTGGAGGAATTGATGTTTCAGCAGATGATTTTAACACCAATCTTGAAGAGACTCAAAGGTTGATTTCCTGTAGTAAGCCTTTGTTTGAGGCGGGGTTTGTTGCAGATAATTTATCTGCAAGGGCTGATATACTTATGCCTACTGATGATGGTTGGGATATTATAGAGGTGAAAAGCTCATCGTCTGTAAAGGATGTAAATATTGATGATTTGGCTTTCCAAAAATATGTTTATGAGATGGCCGGCCTTAAAATCAGGAAATGTTTTCTTATGCATGTTAATAATCAGTATATTAAATATGGGGAGATTAAACCTGAAAGTCTTTTTGTCCAGAATGATGTTACTGAGGATGTGAGATCTTCACAGGTGGGAGTTGAAGAGAGAATAAAATATATGTTTTCTGTAATAGAAGGGAGTGAACCTGAAGTGAAAATTGGCCCAGGTTGTAAAGAACCCTATACATGTAGTCTTAAAGGGGAATGCTGGAGCTTTTTGCCTGAGAGTGGGGTTGATGGGCTTTGTTGCGGTGGAAAGAAAACTTTTGATCTTATGGAAAAAGGAATTTATTGTATAAAGGATATACCTGAAGATTATAAGCTTACAGCTAGGCAGAAGATACAAAAGCTTTGTGAGGAAAATGAAGGTTTGCATTTTGACAGGGAAAATATAAATAATTGGCTGGCGGGTCTTAATTATCCACTTTATTATCTGGATTTTGAAACATTTAATACGGCAATTCCAATTTTTGATGGCACTAAGCCTTACCAACAGATACCTTTTCAGTTTTCATTGCATGTTCAATACGAGCCCGGAGGTGAATTGGAGCATTTTTCTTTTTTAGCTGGAGGGAAGAAAGATCCCAGGCCAGAGCTATTGAAAAGAATGTGGGAATTGATTGGGGAGGATGGAAGTATTGTGGTTTATAATCAAAGTTTTGAGATTGGAAGGCTAAAAGAGATGGCTGAAGCTTTTCCGGATTACAAAGACAGGGTGGAAAGTTTGATATCTCGATTTGTCGACCTGATTGTCCCTTTCAGGAAATTTTGGTTTTATAAGAATTGTCAGAAGGGGAGTACTTCAATAAAGAAAGTGTTGCCGGCGGTGACTGGCGAAAGTTATGATGACATGGAAATAGGCGATGGTGGGACGGCGTCCTTGGAATATTTGAGGATTACTTTTGGAGATTATTATGGTAATCTACCTGATGAAGAGGAGGTTAAGCGGGTTAGGGATGCCCTGGAAAAATATTGTGGTTTGGATACGGAAGGAATGGCCTGGATTGTTGATGGTTTGCGAAGGAAGAGTTTTGAGTTTTGAGTTATGAGGGTTATTGTTGGTTTAAGAACTGAGTTTGTAAGAATTGGGTGTGAAAAATCAGGTGTTAAAGATTTATGGATGGATAGCGATTATTGGTACTCAGAACTGTTATCTCAAAACTCGGGTCTGTAAGTTGTTTTTGAGTTGTGAGGTGGGGTTAAGGGATTCTTTGCTTGCAAACAAGAAACCCAAAATTTTTGTTGTTGAAATAGCATAATTTTCAATAAATCTTATTAAGTAGTCTTTTATCCATGGATAATATCAATAAATCTTAGGAAAATTGTTGTCATTAAAATGAAGAAAGATAGAAGGCTTGAGTTACTCGTAGGTTATAGGTGCAATAATAATTGTAAATTTTGTTATGTACACGCAGATGATGGCGAAATGCCAAATAAAAGCACTCTCCAGTTAAAAGGAGACATTGATAAATCAAGAGAAAGAGGAACTACTGAAATTGCTTTTCTTGGTGGAGAGCCAACTATCAGAAAGGATATTTTTGAACTTATAAGATATGCCAAGAGTAAGGGTTTTCAGCAGGTTAAGCTTACCACCAATGGGAGGATGCTGTCTTATCCATGGTTTGTTGATAAGTTGGTGGATGCAGGTGTTACGAAAATATTGTTCTCTATTCATGGTCCTAATGCCGAAATTCATGATAAACTTACACAGGTTAAAGGTAGTTTTGATCAATTAATGAAGGGAATAGAAAATGTTAAAAAATATTCTGAGGTTATTATTGAAACGAATTCAACCATGACAAAAGAGAATATTGAATATTTACCTGATATGGCCAGATTATTTGTAAAATTGGGAATGTGGAGTTCTGAGGTGATATTTGTTTTTCCAAAAGGAAATGCTCTTAAATATGTAAAAGATGTAGTTCCCAGATATAGTGATGCCAGTGAATTTATGGTGGAGGCAATTGAAATTGGTAAAGAAAGCAAGACAAAAATTCTAATGAGATATGTTCCTTATTGCATACTACCTCATCACATTGAATATATTGCTGACCAGTTTGATCCTGCAGAAAGGGAGCAGCTAGGTCCGGATGTGGAGACCCTTGATGTGATTAAAGCAAGGAAAGAACTTGATCGTGCCCAGGTTGAACAATGTGAAGGTTGCAAATTCCAGTTGGAGTGTGAAGGACCATGGAAAAATTATCCTGAATTTTATGGTATTGATGAATTTAAGAGGTTATGATGGCTGTTTATACAATATATGATAAATGTAACCTTAAATGTTTATTTTGCTCTAATGAAGATTTTATTGAAAGTTTTAAAAATTTTGGAGGTAAATTGCCTTCTTATGATGATTTGGAAAAGGATTTCGAAAAAACAATAGGTAAGGAAGATAATATCACTTTAACAGGGGGTGAACCTACTTTAAGAAAAGATTTACCTAGAATAATTGGTTTTTTGAATTCAAAAAAAACACTGGATATATTATTATTGACAAATGGTAGGATGTTTTATTATGATAGTTGCTGCAGAAAATTTTCAGGCTTTGGGAAGTTACAGGTTGAGGTAGCTTTAAATTCCCACAAGGAAGAAATCCATGATAAACTGACTTGTTATAAAGGTAGTTATAGAGAAACGGTAAGTGGAATTCAGAATCTATTGAAAAACGGTATAAAAACTAATATAAGAATTGTCCTGAATGCTTTAAATTATAAGGATTTTGATGATTTTGCGCGATTTATAGTCCATAATTTTCCAGATTTGAATAAGGTAGTCATAGCGAATATGAGATTGAGAGGAGAAGCTGAAAAAAATAAAAAATTGCTTTTCAGGTCTTATAGTGATATGTTTCCGAATATTTACAGTGCTTTGGATATTCTTCTTGAAAATAAAATATCTATTGAGCTCCTTCATTTTCCTTTTTGTCTTTTGAAAGAAAAATATTGGGAATTTACTCTTCTAAATCCATACAAAAAAGTATTTTCGCAATGTAAAAAATGTAAGATGGTAGATTCATGTCCGGGATTTATGAATAGTTATGTTAAGAATTTTGGTGAAGATGAAATACGGCCAATTTAATTTTTGTTGATAATATTTTTTGTATCTTTTGTTCCAATAAAGTTAAGCCAGTCTCTGAGTGCTTTTTTATCGTCAAATTTAGAATAGAAGTAATACAAAGAATGCATCGGTAGTAAAACTGGAATGTTTTTGTTTTCTTCAAGGGTTTTGTTCATTTTTTCCTTGAAATCTTCTATTTGTTTTCTTTTTTCATTCCAGCAAAGGCCTCCAATCTCATTGAAAGAGCCAGTTTCCATCCTGTTTTTTGCGGATTCTGTATATGTATCTTTTTTGAGATGTTTTATTCCGTAATTTTCAGGATTATTGTTTATGTCAGATTCCTGTAGTATAAAACCTGTTACAGTATAATCATCAATATATTCTTTTGTTTTTTTAATATTTTCAAGAGTTTCATTTAACTCTTCCTCTTTTTCATGAGGGAAGCCGGCAATCCAGTTGGTATAATTCCAGATTCCTGCTTCATGGCTTTCTTTAAGGGTCTTCATTGCAATTTCTGGATTGAATCCTTTATGCATTTTCTTAAGTATATTTTTTGATAGGGATTCTACTCCCCATGTAATTCTAATGCAGCCTGCATTTCTTAATTTTTTCATGAAGCCTTCCGGGAATTTTGTAGGAACGGCGGAATCACTCCAAAAAATGTTAAGGTCTTTAATGGCTTCACAAACTTCTGAAAGCCATTCCAAGTTACCATTTAGGGTGCTGTCCATGAAAAAGAAGTAACGGGTGTTGTACTTTTTTATCATTTCTTTTAGTTCTTTTCGTATTTTTTCAGGGGTTTTATAATCTACAAGTGAACCTTCATGTGCTGAAACTTTAAAAAAGATGCAGTTAAAAGGACAACCCTTATTTAGATAATATGGCAGGATCAAGATTTTATCTTTTGTTATCATGGGTAATTGTTTGCTGTAGGTTTCATAAAATGGATCTCTGGTTTCAAAAGCGAAATTTTCATATAATTCAAGAGGAAGGCTTTCAAATAGAGGGGCAGGCAGGTCTTCAATTTTTGGAATTTCCATTTTATTTTGTATTGTTTTTCCATTGTTTGAATATATAAGATTTGGAATTTCACTAATTTCTATCTTATTTTTTATAGAATTAGCAAGACCTTCAATTCCTTTTTCTCCATCCCCTATTATTACATAGTCTATGAATCCATAATCTAAAAGTTTGTCTGATAAACCTATTCTTCCTCCTATTACTATGTTTGGGTTGTCTGTCTCTTTTATTCTTTTTGCAAGACATAGTGCTGGTAAAAGATGAGATGGCTCAGCTATTGAAAAGCCGATTAATTGAAAGTTATTGAGATTTGTTTGTTTTAAAATATTGTCCACTAAATTTCTTATCTGTTCATCAAAATTTCTATCATTCGTTTCTTGATTTTTCAAATAATTTTTTACTTTGGATTCTTCGTTGAATATGTCCAAATTAAGTGAGTTTTTTCTGGTTTTTGTGTCCAGATCATCAAGTTCAACATTAAAACCAGATTTTTTAAGTTGCCCTGCAAGTGAGGCTATTCCCATAGGGGGCATTGAAAATTTTGTTCTGGGGATGAAATCAGGTGGCAAAATTAGTTTAATGTTCATAAATTAAACAAAAATATGTTTATTTTAAATATTTTCTGCCAGTTTTAATATACTGAATGAAATAGTGGTCTTGGGTACAGGATAGATAAAACAAAAAATTTATTAAATTGCATTTATATGTTTTGGTATAGTTCCTTCAGGATGCCTTTAAAAATGTCAAAAATTCCAAAATATAAAGCAATGATGAGAGAGTACTCAGTTTATTTATTTTTTGGTGTTTTTATTATATTTTTAATTTTTGTTTTTTCAAGTGATCTCGATTTATTTGATT
>CAYOOQ010000060.1:0-6821 GCA_964405675.1 uncultured Methanosarcinales archaeon
AGTTCTGAGAACTAAAAACCGACATTCATCCCTTAATCTTTAACATCTGGTTCTTAAACCAGCAATAAATCTCAAAACCCATAACTCGTAACTCAAAACCTTCAAACCCAGTTCTTATATCAGCAATAAACCTCAAAACTCACAACTCGTAACTCAGAACTAAAAAGTGCGGGGGAAGGGATTTGAACCCTCGTAGGCACTAAGCCAGCAGATGACTCACATTGTTCTTCCTTGCACTACACATGTAGCACTCAGCACTCAAATGCCTTGAGTCTGGCCCGTTTGACCGCTCCGGCACCCCCGCATAAAATTAAGCAAAAGGCAATACCAAATTTCATTAACCCTTTATCTCCTTATAAAAATTCCATAAAGAGTCAACGTAACAACAAAGAATTAAAAAGCCATATTTAAAATTAACTAAATCAACTCATTAAGCTTTTTTTCAATTTCAGCAGCAGATTCCTCTATTTTTTTCATCTGCTCCTCATAATCATCAGAATCACTCACTTTATCCTCTTCCACAAAACTTTCATCGGTTTTTTCGGTTACTTTTTGTTCTATAGGTTCTTCACTAATTTTAGAGTCTTCAACAGAATCACCTTTTGACGATTTATCATCTTTATTTTCTTCTCTTTTCGATACGCCTTTTTGTAACCCTTCAACACCGTAATCTGGTGCTTTCAAATCCATGGAAGCACAAATGTTCTCTATTTCCTCAAATATCTCAGAAATCCTTTTTGCAAGTTCTCTTTTCTGACTTCTTATTTGGCTTAAATTTTTAAATCTCCTTAAAACAAGAATTATATCCCGCGAAAGCTCCAAAACAGACTTCCTTATGGTTGAGCCGTCATCAACCCTTACAAAAAACTTATCTTCTCCCATATCCTTTCCCTTTTTTAACAAACAATCGCTCTATATCTTTACGAATTCTTACCTACAATCAGATTATCTATATACTCTATCTTCTTATCAATTTCCTTAACACTATTATGCCAAAGCTCAATCTCTGTATTTTCCTCTTCTTTCAACTGCTCGATTTTCTCAAGTGTCTCTTCAGCTTCCTTTATTTTACTCTTCAACTGCTCAAAAAGGCTCAAAGATTCTTTGTATTCATTCAATTTTATAAAAACGGAGTCTTCATTTATATTATTCATTTTACCACCTGCTTAAAAAAAAGCTTATCAAAGCTTTCAATACTTTCTTCGGCGCACTCAAGATTGCTCCTCCAACCCTCATACATACCTTCAAGCTCATTTTCAATTTCTTCAGCTCTCTCAACCGAATCCTTAGCAACCCTAACCTCGCTTGCCACTGAAGATACAAAATCAATAAGTTTTCTAAAATCAGTAACCGACATAAAAAGTTCCTTTTCTGACACTACATTTCTAAAAGGTTTATCTTCAGCAACCGTACTACCCACTCCTTCTACTTCGGTAACTTTGCCAACATTGTCGAAATCCTTCAAAGCCTCACTCTGTGATTTCTTCAAAGATTCATCACTTTCTCTTTTCTCAAGAATAGGATTAATCTCTTCATGTAAACCTTTCTCATTTAACTCACCTGGAACAAATGAAGCTATTTCTTCTCTTTTACCTCTAGCAGTTTTCTGCTTAACATTACCAGAATCCATTACTGGTTTAAATGAAGGAGCGCGGGATGCTTTTTGTTGTGAATAAAAATTTCTATCCCTCACCTTATCACTTGACAAATCAGCAACATCAACATTTTTACCAGCAACACGGCCAACAGAATTTTCTCCACCAAAACTACCTCTTGTAAAACTCTTCTGTATCTCATCAAGCTCATTTTTCGAAACAGCACTTCCTGTCTGCATATCAACATTATGACTATCTGAAGGAGTTTCCAAAGCATTCCTACCAGAATCATATAAATTATCTGACTTTGAATCATTTGATTTTTCATTCATATCTTCCGGAACAGAAGAACCTTCATCCCCTGAATATTTTGGTTTCTCCGTAAAAAAGCGATTATTTTTTGAAAAAACATTTTGAAATATTTTTTTTATTTCACCCGGATTGATACCATAAGATGAAACAGTATCTGTATTTTCAGATTTTGCGGGCTTGACATTAAAATTTTTATGATCCACATCACTTGGAAAGGAAGCTGAAGGTTTTTCCCCTGCTACAGGCTTATCGAAAGAATTTGGCATTCCGGAACTATTTTGGGGAAAAGGAAAACCTGCTGCAGAATTTTCATCCTCATTCTCATTTTGAGATTCTGGATATGATTTCACATAATTATCGGCCGTTTCCCTCTTCGCCGGTAATTCCTGAGAAACCCCGTTAGATTGTCCACCAGTATCAGAAGAATAATTATTCGAAGGACCACTTTGATTAATAGATTTAGTTTGCGAAAAGCCCTGATTTACATTTCCATAAGCTTCATTTGTCTTTGAAGAATCATACTGATAAGGATTAGAATTTCCAGAAAAATTGCTATCGCCTGCAGCAGTCTCTTGTGAAGAACCATCATTATTATAGTAATTATTAACACTGTTGCTACTATTGCTGTTATTGTTATTATCAATATTGCTGTTGCCGCCATCGCTACCGCCATAATAACTATCATCAATCAACTCACCACTATTATTCTCACCTTCAGTATAACTTCCAGGAGGGGCATCATCAAAACCACCACCTTCATAACCTGAATCTGAGCCATCATTGCCCAAAAAGTTTCCCGAATAGCCTTGTTCACTCCCACCTGACTGCCTCGCCATTCCCATTTCAGGAGGAGCATCCATTTGAGAGCCAAAAGAAGAATTATCACTTCCATAATCAGTCTCAGGAGGAGGCGGAGGAGGTGGCATATCAATATCAATCTCATTATTTTGTTGCTGTTGCTGCCCGGAAACATTATCTTCAGAAATCTTTTTATCAACTTTCATTAAAACATCAGAATTAGGATTCCTATCCACGGGACCATCATCACTATGTGCGTTAGAAAAATAGCTACCTTGACCTCCTTCATCAACATTCTCCTTATAATACTCAACAGGATTAAATGCTTTCTCCTTCTCTTTTCCCTTAGTTCCTAGTTTATCAAATAAGCCCATTACCCCTCACTTGGAATTATTTAACTCAAGCACTATTAAAAAGTTTTTTTGTAACTTGAAAATGGCAAAATTAGTTTTTAGAGGGAAAAATAGCAAAGATTCCCTCCACAATCCAAAAAAGAGAAAATGATTAATTGCAAACAACAACAATGATAATAATGATAACACATAACAATACAATTTAAATATAGTTTGCTTTACCTCTAATAGATGTTATCAATAGAATTCTGCGGAAATAAACTAAAAAAACCTACCGTCCTCGCTTCAGGGATTCTTGGCGTCACTAAAAATTCCATCAAAAACATTGCCAGGCATGGAGCAGGGGCAGCAACAATAAAATCAATAAGCAGGGAAGAAAGAAAAGGCCATAACAACCCAATCATAATAACCTATGAAGCAGGGATGATGAATGCAGTAGGATACTCCAATCCAGGAGTTGAAGAAGCAAAAAAAGAATTTTCAGGGCTAAAAGAAATTGACATACCAGTCATTGCTAGTATAATTGGAAACAACCCTGCTGAATTTAAAGAAATGGCAAAAGATTTTCTAAGCGATGAATTCATGGCAGTAGAACTTCCTTTATCCTGCCCTCACACTCCTGGATTTGGGGTTTTAGCAGGGCAAAATACACCAGAAGCTACATACGAAATAACAAAAGCTGTAAAAAAAGAAACAAACTTGCCTGTTATTGTAAAACTTTCTCCCATTTCACAAAATATTGGTGAGATCGCAAAGGCAGCTGAAGAGGCAGGGGCTGAAGCGATAAACATGGGGAATACCCACGGCCCCGGAATGGCAATAAACATTGAAACAAAACAACCAATACTGGATTTCAAAATTGGAGGAGTAAGTGGCCCCGCCATAAAACCAATAACTGTACGATGCGTATATGACTTATACAAAGCAGTTGAAATCCCCATCATAGGTACAGGGGGAATAAATAATGCAAGAGATGCAGTTGAAATGATGATGGCTGGAGCTACTTTAATAGGAGTAGGTTCTGCAGTATATTATGAAGGAATAGAAGTTTTTGAAAAAATAAACAAAGGAATACAGGAGTTCATGCAAAAGGAAGGATACAAAGACATAAAAGAAATTATAGGTGCTGCCCATGAATAATCCATTTAAAACAAATAATCTGGAACAACCAACTGCAATAAAAATACATTCCATATACCAAGAAACAGACAACATAAAAACCTTCACATTCAGACACCTTATTAATGCTAAACCAGGCCAATTTATAATGGTCTGGATTCCAAGAATTGGAATGAAGCCTTTTGGTATAAGCTGTATTGACCAGGAAACATTTTCTATAACAGTAAGCCAGGTAGGGAATTTCACAAACGAGCTATTCAAAAAAAAAGAAGGTGATTACGTGGGCTTCATGGGACCGTACGGAAATGGTTTCACTACAGATAAAAAAAATGCTATTCTTGTGGCAGGAGGTTATGGCTCAGCCCCGTTGGCATTTTTAGCTGAAGAACTTAAGAAAAAAGGAACAAAAGTCACACTCATCATAGGAGCCAAAACAAAAGACCAACTCACCTACAAAAAAAGATTCGCCAACGCCTCTATAAAAACAATATTTTGCACTGATGATGGAAGTGAAGGCGAAAAGGGGTACACAACAGACATACTAAAAGAAGAACTCCAGAAAAATAAGCCGGACGTGATATATACGGTGGGGCCCGAAATAATGATGAAAAAAGTCATTGAAATCGGCGATGAATACGACATAGAATGTGAAGCGTCACTGGAAAGATACATGAAATGCGGTTTTGGTGTTTGCGGCCAATGTTGCATCGATGACACAGGAGAAAGAAGCTGTAAGACAGGGCCTGTCTATAATAAAGAATACATAAAAAAATACATAAAAGAATTTGGAAAATACAAAAGAGACGGAACAGGAAAAAAAGAAACTTTCCTTTAGTATCCGAAAAAAGGAAACTAAAATGTTGCTTAAAAACTGCAGATTACCTGACGGAAAGGTCAAAGACATTGAAATCAAAGAAGGAAAAATAATCAATATAAAAGAAAATATTGAAACAACGTATCCTGTTGATAAAATAATTGACATAAAAAACAATTTAACAATCCCGGGAATTATCGACCCTCACTGCCATTTCAGGGAACCTGGAATGACACATAAAGAAGATTTGCACACAGGATCAAAATCTACAGCCGCAGGAGGAATAACAACCTTTTTCGATATGCCAAACACAGAGCCACCAACCACCACAAATAAACTACTTGAAGAAAAAAGAGAACTAGGAAAAAAATCCATCACAAATTACGGATTCCACTTTGGAGCAGCCTCTGACAACATTCATGAAATAAAAAAAGCGAAAAACATAGCTTCAACAAAACTCTTCATGAACATAACCACTGGAAAGCTCCTGATAGAAAACGAAAAAGATATTAAAAATGTGTTTCTGGCATCAAAAACTGTTTCAGTACATGCTGAAGAAGAAATGGTTGAAAGGGCAATTAAATTTTCTAAAGCAACCGAAAAAAAACTTTATCTCTGCCACATATCAACAAAAAATGAACTCGAAATAATAAAAAAACACAAGGACAAAAACATATTCGCTGAAGTCACACCCCACCATCTTTTCCTGAACCAATCAAAAGATAAAGACAATTTCACCAAGATGAAACCTCCTTTAAGGACTGAAGAAGACAGGCTTGCCTTATGGAAAGCAATTGAATCTGGATTGATCGACACAATAGGAACAGACCACGCACCCCATACAATTAAGGAAAAAAATCAAAAAGAAACAATTTTCGGAGTTCCAGGATGTGAAACAATGCTCCCACTGATGCTTAATGAAGTCAACAAGGGAAACATAACCATACAGAAACTGATTGAGCTCTGCTGTCACAAGCCCGCTGAAATTTTCGGAATAAAAAACAAAGGAAGGCTTGAAAAAGGCTATGATGCCGACATAACAATAATAGACTTAGACAAGGAAACCACTATCCAGGGCAACAAACTATTCACAAAATGTAAATGGTCCCCTTTTGAAGGGCTTAAATTAAAAGGCAAGCCAGTAATGACAATTATAAATGGAAATCTTGTTTTTGTCGACGGACAAATAAATGAAACAAAAAAAGGAAAAGAGGTTGTTTTTTATGGATGAGATAGCAAAAATTTTACTTGATAAAAAAGCAGTTACACTTAATATAAAAGAGCCATACACATACTCTTCAGGAATAAGAAGCCCCATTTATTGCGATAACAGATCTCTGGCACAATACACTGAAGAACGAAAAAAAATTGTCAGATCCTTCATTGAAAAACTAGAAAACATTGAATACGATGTGATTGCAGGGACATCAACTGCTGGTATTCAATGGGCCGCATGGATTGCATGGGAACTGGATAAGCCAATGGCTTATGTAAGAGGGAGCACAAAAAAACATGGCAAAGGAAAGCAGATTGAAGGAGCATTTGTCGAAGGTAGAAAAGTTATTGTAATAGAAGATCTTATAAGCACAGGCGGCAGCAGCTTTGACGCTGTTAAAGCAGTAAGAGAAAATAATGGAACAGTAACAACAGTAGTAGCAATATTCACATATGAGCTTAAAAAGGCTTCTGATCTATTTAATAATGGAAATTGCGAACTATTAACCCTTACTAATTTTTCAAACCTTGTTGACGCTGCAGGTCAACTTGATTACCTGACACAACATGACCTGGAAATAGTAAAACAATGGAATAAGGACCCTGTAAACTGGG
>CAYOOQ010000061.1:0-1830 GCA_964405675.1 uncultured Methanosarcinales archaeon
AAACCATAAGCTTTATAAACAACCTATTTTTTTAGAAACTTTAAGCGATGGTAGTCTAACGGCTAGGACACTACCCTGCCACGGTGGTAATCCGGGTTCGAATCCCGGCCATCGCATAGCTTACAATTCTACTTTCATAAAATTTTCTTAAGAAATCAATTTACCCGTAAAAGCAACTTTACACATTAAAAAACAAATCAAAAAAAAGTAAAAAACAAAAATTATTTTTCTTCACATAACTGAGCGTCATCAATCCATTGGCATTGCTCATTATCCCTGCATCCTTCTTCATCATTGTCAAAGTCATAACAACTCACCATGACTTCACCATGCACTTCTTCTTCCTGCTCAACTATTTCTTCTTCATCATACTCCACTACAGTTTCCTGGTCACTTGCTTTATCATCACAAAGCTGTGCGTCATCATTCCATTGACATTGGTCATGGGCTTTGCACTGCTCTTCATCATTGTCAAAATCAAAGCAATTTATTACTTCGCCCTCATATGATTCCTGCTCTTCCTGCTCAATTAATTCAATATCTTCATCACTCTCATCATCACAAAGTTGTGCAGCATCGTCCCATTGACACTGGTCATGCTCCCTGCATTTTTCCTCATTGTCATCAAATTCATAACAATTTACACCTTGCTCTTCAGTAGTTTCAACTTCTTCTTCTACCTCATCACAAATTTGTGTTTCGTCATTCCATCGGCAGTGAGGGTAACTCTTACATTTTTCCTCATCATTATCAAAATCATAACAATTTATTCCAGCTAACTCTTCCGGATCAGCACGATCTATAATTTCCTCTTGCATGAGTGTGAATACAACCAAAAAAGCTATGAGGGAAAGTCCCGCTACAATTGAAATAATCCAAACCTTTTTCATAATATCTCCTCCTTTTTCAAATATATTAGTTATTTTCAAGCCTTTCAATTCTTTCAGTAAGCCGTTTTATTACCTCTTCCTGCTCCCGAAGCCTGTCTTCCATTTCTTTATTCTTTTCATCCAATTCTTTGACTGCTTCAATTATCGGTGCAATCAGATTTGCATACTGTACAGATTTTTTATTTGTTTCATCATCAACTTTCACAACTTCAGGAAATACTTCCTCAATATTTTGTGCAACAACACCAATTTGAGTTTCATTATCATCAACCCACTTAAACTCAACACCATCAATCAGGGTTATTTTTTCGAGAGAATTCTCTAAAAGCTTTATATCAGACTTGAGTTTCTCGTCAGAAGTATAATAATAAGCATTAGCATAAAAATTACCCCCACTGTTTATATTATTCCCGTCCATATTAACATTGTTGTAGAATATAGTCCCTCCATAAAACCTGGAAGTCCCCGAATTAACCCTTAGCCCATCTGTCAAATAAGGCCTGTCCCTGAATATAATATCCGCACCACTTGGTCCGTAAACGTTTCTCAAGCCACTTATGGTGTTGGCCCCCGCCAGGTTTATGTTATCATCAAAGTTGATATTTGAACCACTGGCAGTAAGGGTACCTATATTATTTATATTATGCCCTTGCATATTAACGTTACTGGTGGCAGGATGAGTTGGCAAATATCTATCCTCTTTGTTAGCAATCTCAGTATCCACATACTCTTTATTTACTGCATCTGCATTTGCAGAAGGTGTTTGCAAATTAGTTATTCTATTCCCACCCAGATTAACATTACTTTGGAACGTACTACCTCCCTGCACCAGCAAACCATCGGTTAAAAGCGGCCTGTCCCTGAATATAATATCCGCACCACTTTGTCCGTAAACGTTTCTCAAGCCACTTATGGTGTTGGCCCCCGCCAGGTTTATGTT
>CAYOOQ010000061.1:1930-6807 GCA_964405675.1 uncultured Methanosarcinales archaeon
TCAAAGTTGATATTTGAACCACTGGCAGTAAGGGTACCTATATTATTTATATTATTACCAGCCAAATTGATAAAACTGTTGAAACTTACGCCACTTCCCCCAGTTGATTCTTGTATGATATCAGTTCGTAAAACATTGTTAAAACGTGCTTCACCCTCAACCCTAATCTCTTGATTAAATCCAGCAGGATCATTAATACTTATTTCACTTCCATCATTATCAATAAAACTCAATTCTTGTAAACCATACCCATGCATATCCACATCATTATTAATTTCCCCTATATACTGCCATGCCACTCTGCCACTCCCGTCATGTATAGTTTGCGGATCTCCGGTTTCATCACTAGCAATTTGTGCAAGCGGGTGCCACGCTCTACTAGTGTCAACAGCTTTCGCACCAACAGCAAGAGCAGTCAAAAATAAAACAACAATAAAAACCAGAAAACATTTTTTATACTTTGGATTCATTTTAAGCCTCTTTTTTAATCTAATAAAATAATCATGAAGAGATTAATATATAAATATTTCTATTAATAGAACTTAATAAACAACTTCAATACCTCTTCCTACGATAAGACACTGTTATTGGCGAAAATAATAATAACAATAATAATAATAATAATAATAATAATAATAATCAATTACAAAATTATGAAAACAAGTAAAAAAATCCCATTCTTAATCATAATCATATAATTAAAACCACCAGATAAACAATTAACACCACAAAAGCACATTAGAAAATCAAAACATAACAAACAAAAAGACAACTGAAAGAAAAAAAACAACTAACTTCATAAGTCTTCAATTAAAATGGCATTATGCGTTTTTTATTGCCCTTTCAAGGGGGCTTTCAACCACAGTTATTATCTCTTTTACCTTTTTCTTCTTTGTTGTAAAAGGACAACTCCAGCTATCATGACCAGAACCCTCAAAACCTACCTCAATCTTAGCATCTTTCCCACATTTACCACATTGATTGGTTTTATAGTGCTTTCGAACATAATGAAGGCTCTCCCACTTTTCAGGGTCAAAATCCTCACCACAATAAAGACAAACTTTCTTCATATCATCTTCATTCAACAAGTGATGTGCACTCAATCTTCCACCTCTTCCTTAAGAAATTCCTCATACTTCTCATTCACATAATCTACTTTCCATGCCTCCACCAAAGGAACATCGTAACTATGCATTTCTTCAACAACTTCTTTTATCTCTTCATATTTACTTTCAAGAGATTTACACATCAAAAAGATCTCATCACCACTCTTAATCTCATCCTTCCACCAGAAGAAACTCTCAACGGGAAACACATTAGAACATGCTATCAGGCGCTTTTCAAGGAGCGTCTTAGCTATCCTCTCTGCCGTATCCCTTGTATCGCAAGTTATTCCTACAACAATCATGTTTTTTCACAACTTCTCATGAAAATTTATCAAACTACCTATACAACATCAAAGATTATTTATATAATTTTCTGTTCTATAATAAACATACAAACATACAATATTCCCTTACCTATTACTGCAATAAATTTATAAATAAACTGGAATTTTTGAAGAAAATGAAACATCCAAAAAACAAACTTCAAAATCTAAGAGATTACAATCTAAAAGAAACAAGAAAAAAGATCCGTTTTAGTGTGAAAAATGAGAATCTCATTATACAATCAGTAAACTCCCTTGAAGAGCTCAATAAAACTGCAAATACACTCTCAAAACGCCTAAGAGAATGGTACGCCCACTATTGCCCGGAAATAGTCAAAAAAATACAGGATCATGAGCAATTCTGCAACGAAATAATAAACAAGCCAAAAAAAGAGCTTATGAAGCTTTATGATTCAAAAAAAGAACCCATGGGGGCTGAACTGGAAAAACCAGACGTTGATGAAATAATCAACCTGGCATGCCTCACACAGCACCATTACTCAATGATTAACTCACAAAAAGACTACATTGAAAGGATTGTCAAAAAAACCTGTCCAAACGTTTACGAACTTACAAAAGGACTAATAGGAGCGCAGTTAATCGAGCATGCCGGCTCCCTCAAGAACCTTGCTTCAATGTCAGCGTCAAAATTACAGTTATTGGGAGCAGAAAAAGCCCTATTCAGACATCTAAGAACCGGAGCAAAATCACCCAAGCATGGTCTTCTTATACAACATCAATATGTTGCACAAGCAAAACAGAAGGGAAGGGCCGCAAGACATCTGGCGGACAAGATAGTAATTGCTGCGAGAGTCGACTATTTTAAAGGGGAATATATTGGAGACAAACTCAGAAAAGAACTGGAATCTAAAACAAAGTAATATACTTGACCAAATAAAATGAACCTCGAAATAAAAAAACAAGCGAAAACACTGAAACCAATGGTTAGAGTTGGAAAATCAGGGATAAATGACTCACTTATTGAAGAAATAAAAAAACACCTCAAAAAGAGGAAAATAGTCAAAGTGAAATTTCTTAAAAATTCAGCTGACAGGAATGTGAAAGAAATGGCTGCAAACATTTCCACATTAACTTCAAGCGATGTGATTTCAGTTATAGGTTTTACCGCTGTATTCTACAGGAATCGAAAATAATATAAATGTGGCTGACAATTATGCACATAAGTTGGCAACAGATAGCATGAAAAAATTTCTAGAAAAATACGGACTTAGTGAGGAAGAGGTTGAAGTTGGTAGAGATAGTGTTGGAAATACTGTTCGTGATAAGACAGGATATCCAAAACCAGAACATTCGTACAGGTTTGTTCTTGAAGACTTCAATAAATCAGCCGAAGAAATCTATTACTGGCTTGTTGACAACATAAGGGTAAGCGAAGGCTTTCCAAACGTGGAAAAAGTCCAGGATATATTCAGTGCAACAGAGCAAAGTTCTTTTTTTGGGAATTCACAGCAAAGACTTGGCATGCAGCAGGAAAAGGTTTCAATGTACCTTGCAACCATCGGAAAAATGGTTAAGGAATTATTCCAGATAGTAAGGGAACTAAGAATAATTGATGAAAGAATAGGGTATTACGAAGACAGCTTAGACGGTGAATCAAAAACAAGGGAAAGTGCCGAGATTGTTCTAAAAGGCATCTGGATAGACCAGGTTGAACAGGGAGCCAAGAACCCTGCTTCAGTCTATGGAATGGCAAGAGAACTCCAATTCACTACCCTACCAGATCTTTTTTTCTCCATTAACCCTAAAACAATAGGAGACATAGACAAAGAAGTGGAAAAGCTTGAATTCAACCGTAAAGTGAAAGAAGTACTAAAAAGAAAATTAAGGAATTTCATGCAATGGAAAGAAACAACATACTATGAAATTAAAAACAGAAGACGCTTCACTTTAAAATATTTAAGACAGCATTTCAATGTAATAAGAATGTACACCTCTTGGCTCAAGCCTTATCTCAGCAACCTAAAAAGACTAACCATGGTTGACAGGACCAAAAGTCCGGATATGGTTTCTGCATTTGAAGGTAGCATGGTTGAAATAGAAAATGTTTTCCACAAAAAGCCCCCCAGCCACGGCGAAAGTAAAGTAATAAAATGGAATCAGCATGTAAACGCCGTTATAATTCTTACAATAAAACACCGCTCAAAACCCCAGATGAATTTCATGACAGAATACCAAAGGGGGCCTCTGCACATAGGTAAAGCGGAAGTGGCAATAAGAGCATACGCATGGGACGACGAACTAAGAGATGAATATATAAAAGCAAAACAAAATGAAGAGCTGGAAATGGTTTCTGAAGTTGATGGAAGTGTTAAGGCTGCGATGGATTCACTTGGGGAAGAATTAGAGAACTACCTTAAAGAAGCAGGAGAAAAAGCAGACCTTGAATATGAAAAAGAGCCCCAAAAAAAAGAAGACAAAAAAGAAGAAAGCAGTCTTGAAAAGTGGAGAAAAAAGGATCCTTTTGTGGCAGTTATGTATGGCTTTAAAGAAACCTTTTATGATCCTTTCAAAGGAAAATCAAAAGGCAAAGATGGTAAAAATGGCAAAAAAGAGCCAGACCCCGTACAAAAAAGCAGGGAAAAAGCTATTGCCCTCGAAAACGCAAAACGAACCAGCTGGCAGGTTTATAAGAATTTCAAAAAAAGCCACGGTATGTTGGCCTGGTAAAACCAACTAAAATTAAAAACAATGGACCTCGAAAAACTGATTAATCTATCCCGTGAGGAATTAATAAAAGAGCTCAAGAAACTTCCCCCTGAAAAAAGAATCAAAAAGATACAGGAAATCGAAGAAGCAAGAAAAAAAGAAGAAGAAGAAACAAAAAAACTAATGGAAGAAACCATTCAGGAGATTAATCTTGAAGACAGGATTCCTGAGAAAGATCATGAAGAAGAAACCGAAAGAGCAAGAAAAACCTTTGATATTTCTCAACTGGAGCCTTCCTTAGAGGAAGAAATCCAGTCAACCCAACAGGAAAACATAGGCAGCATACCTCCCTCTTATCAGGAAACCCTCCAACAAATAACAGGTCTCTACACAGAGCTAAGGGACATAATTGAAGAACAAGCCCAAACCCCTGGCTACGACAACTTATACAGGGCAGAGGAAATCTATAATGAGATAATTAACAAAGAAAAGTACCAACCGGATGAAAACATAAAAGATATCGCCTACGGCACAAGAAAACTTATGAAAGAATTGAGGGGCGAATATATGTCGCAGTTCTATAAAGATTAAATAACCCGCAATTTGAAAATATAAATTTCTGAAAACAATCTTAGCCCTTCCTTCAGCGTATGTGCATAGACAATTGCCTTTACAATCAAGACTCTAGAATATGAAATGATCTTTTCAGACAAAAATAATAATGGCGCTGGCGGGGCGAGGGATGGCTCCTCCGGAGTGCCCCGTAGAACATTTTGCTGTG